>JAFVDR010000251.1 GCA_017476165.1 Treponema sp.
ATGCACTGGTGGCTGAACGTACAGAAGCAAAAAAAGCAAAGAACTTTGCACGGGCAGATGAAATCCGAAAACTGCTTGCAGACAAAGGAATTGTAATCACCGACACTCCAAACGGAGCTGTATGGGAAAGAAAATAAACACAAAACTATTTTTTTGTGTAACCATAAAGAGGGAACTGTGTTTTCTAGTAATAAAGGGACTGAAGATTTGAACCAAATAAACTGTTCAGATCCTCAGGACTTTAGAAAAATTTACGACGCCACAATGGAATTACTCTTCAAAGTTTCATTTCGTATTGTAAATGACGAAGAAGCTGCCGAAGATTTAGTGCATGATTCCTACATTAAGGCAAATGAAAAGGGTTTGGTATTTCCATCCTTAGATGATGCAAAATACTGGCTCATACGCGTTGTAAAAAATGCTTCATTGAATTATGCAAAGCGTAAAACAAGAGAAGCAAAAGCTTATCACAAGGCTTTGTACGAAGGGCGTCAGCACATGGAAAGTGGTGAAACAGACCTCTTGAAAGCTGAAACCATTGAAAAGGCAAAAGAAGCCCTTGATAAGCTGCCTCCAAAACTCAAGGAAGTACTTGTTCTAAGAGAATATGGAGAAATGAACTACAAGGAAATAGGCAAAGTGCTGGGAATCACAGAAGGAAATGTAAAAGTTCGTGTATTCCGTGCACGGGAACAATTATTAAAGTTAATAGGAGAAGACGATGTTTACCTGTCCTAACAAAGATGTTCACTCAATTTATCTCGACAATGAGCTTCCATTGGAATATGTCGAAGAATATGAAGCTCACATAAAGAATTGTCCAAAGTGTCAGGCTCAGCTTGCAAAACTCAAAGGGTTGAATTCACTTTTTACAGCAGACAGCATGAAGCTTTCCTTTAGCGAAAACGACAAGAACAACAGCTTCAACAGACTGCAAGCCCGTCTTTCATACAAGAAGGTTACCCACAGAACTCTGGAACTGGGAAAAGTTTCAAAGGGCATCGCAAAAGATATGTTCATTGGAGCTACTGCTGCGGCAGTCATCGCTATAATCCTGCCTCTTCGCCAGACGGGAGTTAAAGCTCCAGCACAGGATTTTACACCAATTGCACGGATGTCATCTTATAACCTGCCTACAGCAAGCGTTATTACAGATGAAAATCTTACCAATTTAGTAACATTTTTAGGTGATGAAAAGCCAAACACGGCTGAATTGCAGGCTCACAATTCAGTTGCAGCAGCAGTCATGCCATTCGGAACAGCTTTTGTAAATCCTGTATCATACCCAACTGAAGACAATAAAGTTTCCTTAACAAGCTATGATGTTTTTAGTCCTATAGAAACGTCTGCTCAGCAAGAGCAGGAAAATCAGAAGGGATTTTTCATTCATTTTTCGTCACCAATTCTTTCCTTTGAAATAGGCACCGAAAAGTGAATCCATTATCGTCATACAAGCGATTATTAAAAACAAAACCGATAATACGTTTTGTCTCTTTTTTAACTTGTGTGGCGATAGCTGTTTTTGTATCTTTTTTTGTAGGAAAAAAAAATACAAAAAAGCCTATTATTACGTCTATAAATCCCCCGATAGCGTCCCCAGAGGATATACTTACTATAACCGGTAGTAATTTCGGAGCATCAAAAGAGAATTCATACGTCAGCATCGCTAATTCCCGAATAACGAACAGCAAATACATGTACTGGACTGATACTGAAATAAAAATACAGCTTCCGTCTAATGTACAGGATGGTCTTGTTACCGTAATAACACAGGCAGGAATTTCAACGCCAGCATTTTTTGCAAACAAATCAAGCATTCCAACTACAGTTCGTCAGGATCCCAAAGCAACAATACCTATCATTCATGCAGTAACCACAGAAAATGGTTCTGAAACAGCAAACATCGGGCAAACCATAACTATTTCGGGAATGAATTTTAACACCGCACGAGGAACTTCAAAAGTCTACTTTTCAGCAAACAGAGACGGTGCTTCTGAAACTCCAGAATACATTACAGCTCTTTCTTCAAACTATGACTATGAATACTGGAGCGATGATGAAATTAAGGTTCGAGTACCAGACAGTGCAGTTTCTGGATCGCTTTACATAGAAACAGAACGGGGAAAGAGCGAGCCGTTTCCCATTTACATTTCATTTCCAGCAGGAAACAAAACTTTTTCAGCTCCACGAACCTATGTTTTGCAAACAAGTGTAAACATAAAGCCTGAAACAGAACACACCGATGCACTCATAACATTATATATGCCACGCCCACAAGAATCGACATTTCAACCGGAAGTGGAAGCAAGCTCAATCACTCCAGCCCCTTTAATCCAAGACGACATATTCAACATCATCTTTCAAGATTCTCTGGACAAAAGCCTCAATCAGAGCACGACTTATTCTGCAACGCATATAGTAAAAAACTATACAATAACGTCAAACATCATTTCAGGAAAAGTTCCAAACTATTCGGACAAGACGAAAATGCTTTACAAATCATACCTTTCGCCAGATGAAGGCATTCCTTCGTTAAGCCCAAAAGTACTTGAACTGAAAGATCAAATCATAGGCAAAACAAAAAACAACTACGAAAAGGCGAAGCTTATATACAATTACATGATTAAAAATTTCACCGTCACAAACACTCCCGATGCAGAAGCAGCAGCCTCTCCAGAGGATTTGATTTCAACAGGAACAGGTGATGCCTATTGCTTTGCAGTCATTTTTACTGCATTGTGTCGAGCCGCTGGAATTCCGGCAGTACCTCTTGGAGGAGTACTCATAGATACTCAATACACGACAAAAAATCACTGGTGGACAGAGCTTTACTTTGAAAAATACGGATGGTTTCCAGTAGATGTAGCCCTGGGCGCAGGTCTTGCATACACGCCATTTTCTGAAATTATCGACAAGCAAGACTATTACTTTGGAAACATGGACAATCAGCACATTTCATTCTGCAGAGGATGGAATCAAATAAAATCACCATTCATAAACAGCAGGACAGTAAAACGCTACCGTTCTTACGCCCTGCAGTCAATATGGGAAGAAGCCCGTGGCACGGAATCCAATTACAGTTCCTTATGGAATGCTCCTGCCATAATAGGCATATACTAAGGAGGATATTATGATAACAAAGGTATTGAGTGTAGGTGGCTCAATAATTGCTCCAGAAAAGCCAGATTCAGAGTTCCTTCGCAATTTTTGTTCAATGGCAATAGACTATTTGGTCTCAAACACGGAAACGAGGCTGATATTGGTAGCAGGCGGAGGCGGTCCTGCAAGAATGTACCAGAATGCATTCAAAGACGTTACAGAATCATATTCAGACGTACAGAAAAAATATGCTTGTTATGGCATCAAGCAGGACTTGAACAACGCAGGTGACTGGCTCGGAATCATGGCAACACGATTAAATGCACAGCTACTAAAATCTGCTTTTGGACCTCTTTGCCTTCAAGATGTTGTAACAGATCCAACAAAAGTATTTGACTTTACAGGACGAGTACTCGTGGCAGCAGGATGGAAGCCAGGCTTTTCATCTGACAACGATGCAGTGTTGCTCGCAGAACGTTTTCATGCAGATACTGTGGTAAACCTTTCCAACATAGAAAAAGTATACACAGATGACCCTCGCAAAAATCCTGACGCGAAGCCTCTTGATACCATTTCATGGGCAGATTTCAGGAAAATGGTCGGCGATGAGTGGGTTCCTGGAAAAAATTGTCCGTTTGATCCTATTGCAAGTAAAAAATCAGAACAGCTAAAGCTGACTGTCATTTGTGCCGCTGGCAAGAATATTCAGAACATCCGCAATATTCTTGATGGAAAAGAATATATCGGTACAACAATAAAATAATGAAAACAATGCCAGCTCGTTTTCATAAAAACAGAATCGTTTTTTTTGCATGCATCATCAGCGTGATTCTATTGCTCACAGGGTGTATAACTCCTACACAGCAGCACAGAAAATACATTTCAAGAATTCTTGCTGATGACGGCATTAAAACGGAAAAGCAGCTGTGTGCTTTTTTCATGGACTCCAAGCCCAGTGCAGACAAAGAGCTTGTCCAAAGGCTGGCACATTACTATGTTATTGAAGCAAAGGCAGAAGGAATCAACAGCGACTGTGCATTCGTGCAAATGTGTCTTGAAACGGGCTGGCTGACATTCGGAAACCTTGTTACAAAAGACATGCACAACTATTGCGGATTGGGCTCCATAGACGAAAAGCATCCGGGGGAATCGTTTGAAACGGAACAACTTGGTGTACGAGCCCACATACAGCACCTTCATGCCTACGCGACAACATCGGACATCGCGCTAAAAAACAAGCTCATTGACAACCGCTACAAGTATGTCGTGCCACGGGGTAAAGCTCCAACGATATACGGTTTGGCAGGTACATGGGCAGCCGATACGGAATACGGAAAAAAACTTGACAAGCTGCTGTCAAAATTGGAAAACTACTGATTCACATGGACATACAGCGTCTTGATGAGTTTTTTGTAAAGCAAAACCTAAGCACATACAGGAGGACACGACGTTTTTTACAGGAACACACTGTTCTCGTAAACGGCATACGGGCATTAGAAGCAGGAATGCTCCTTGATGCTCGAACCGACATGCTTTCAATAGACGGTATTCCTCACTATCTGCCAAGAGAAATATACATCATGATGAACAAGAAGCAGAATACCGTCTGCACGACAGATAAAGGCTGGCATGAGCGAATCTTCGAATCTATAGAAGAAAAATATGTGAATCCAAAAGGCCTGGGAAAACTCCATGCCGTAGGCAGATTAGATTTAGATACAGAAGGCCTCATTCTGTTAACGACAGATGGAAAACTGTCACACCGATTGACAGATCCATCCACACACATCACCAAAACATACCTTGTATATTTAAGGGATTACTGTACCAAAGAAAAACAGGAATGGTACAAACACAGCTTTGCAGAAGGCATAACTGTCGAACAAGAAAAAAAGAGTCCCTCGTTTACAGCAAAACCTGCAAACCTACAATGGTACGACACAGAAAACTTTCACACCATAAAAAAGTACTGCACCTTGGCAAACAATGCCTCCGAAGAACTTTCTTTTTGCACTTTGACTATAACCGAAGGAAAATTTCATCAAGTAAAAAGGATGTTCAAGGCGGTAGGCAACTAAGTCATATTCCTTAAGCGAATTGCAATGGGAAATCTCTGGCTTGACTCAACCCTGCTTCCAGGGCAATACAGACTTTTAACAGAACAGGAAACAGAAACAATAGGAAACAAATAGAGGCAGCCCCGAAAAGCCCGTCTTTGCAGGAACATTTGCAAAACAAAGCTTTCGAGGTGCCGAGGAGTTCTAAGCCGCCAAAATGCATCGGCTTAGAACATCGCAGTTTCAGAGACTTATACCAATCCCTGAGCAATCATTGCATTGGCAACTTTTACAAAACCTGCAATGTTTGCACCTGCAACATAGTTTACAAACTTGCCGTCTGTTGCACCAAACTTAACGGCTGTATCATAAGCATTGGCATGAATGTTAATCATGATGTTGTGAAGCTTTTCGTCAACTTCTGCAGAAGACCATGACAGACGTTCTGAGTTCTGACTCATTTCAAGACCAGACGTTGCAACACCACCAGCATTAGAAGCCTTTCCAGGTGCATACAGAATCTTTGCAGCAAGGAACTTGTTTACGGCTTCAATGTTAGAAGGCATGTTTGCACCTTCAGCAACAAGCTTTACACCGTTGTCCAACAGCTTCTGAGCGTCTTCTCCAAGAAGTTCGTTCTGTGTTGCACAAGGGAATGCACAATCACACTTTACTTCCCATACTTTCTTGCCCTCAAAGTACTTTGCAGAAGGAAACTGCTTTACATATTCAGCAATGCGGCCGCGGCGGACACCCTTCAATTCCTTTACCCAATCAAGCTTTTCCTGAGTAATGCCGTCTGCATCATAGATGTATCCGTTGGAATCAGAAAGCGTTACAACCTTTGCACCAAGCTGAATGAGCTTTTCTGCAGCATATTCAGCAACGTTTCCAGAACCAGAAACAACGCATGTCTTGCCCTTAAAGTCATCGCCAACCTTTTTAAGCATTTCCTGTGCAAAGTAAATCAAACCATAACCAGTAGCTTCTGTACGAATCAAAGAACCACCGAATGTGAGTCCCTTACCAGTCAATACACCAGTATATTCATCGCGGATTCTCTTGTACTGACCAAAGAGGTATCCAATTTCGCGTCCACCAACATTCTTGTCACCGGCAGGAACATCTGTATCAGCACCAATATGGCGATACAATTCTGTCATAAAGCTCTGGCAGAACCTCATAACTTCTTTGTCAGACTTTCCATGTGGATCAAAGTCTGAACCACCCTTACCGCCACCCATTGGAAGTGTTGTAAGAGAATTCTTAAGAACCTGCTCGAAACCAAGGAACTTAAGAACAGAAAGGTTTACTTCCTTAGAGAAACGCAAGCCTCCCTTATAAGGACCAATAGCACTGTTGTACTGAACACGGAAACCACGATTTACATGATAGTTTCCCTTGTCATCCATCCAAGGTACCCTGAACTGGATGACACGCTCAGGTTCAACCAAGCGTTCAAGAACTGCATTTGGTTCAAGTTCCGGCATCTGATCAACAACAGGATCAAGAGTTGTAAGAACTTCTTCTACTGCCTGAAGGAATTCTGGTTCATTAGCATTCTTAGCCTTAACCTCTTCCCATACACGATTAACATAAGCGTTTTTCATAATATTGTATCCTCTAGTCTCCTGCCGTTTCATGCAGAGACTCTATCAATAGTAAATTATTTTTTGTAATTTGTAAATTATTTTTTTGCATAATTATGCATTTTTTTTGTATTTAACGAGTGTTAAGGAGACACATTAAAGACTAGGTTTCCAGCTGGAGTTACCACAGTCAGTTGGCAAGTTATACTTCCCATACCCGGACCACGAGTCAATGATGAATACGTGCTTGTACGCTCCTCTCCTTCCATATCATAAGCCCACAAATATCTGTAGGAGACACCATCGATGCTGGGCAAGCCCGAAACAGAGCAGATAGAAGTCATCGAATAACCTAACACAGGATCATAAGTCGATGGGTCATCAACATAAGAAAAAGATAAGGCAGATACATCCAAAACAGAAGTCGCATTAATAACAGCTTTGTTTTCTCCTTCCGAAACGATAATGGGCGAAGAACTACCGTAACGCATAGTGTTGTCGGGATAAATCACGCAGGCAGTAGCCCTAATGGAAGCCCCTGTTGGAACATCAGAAAACCGTAAGGTAGCTTTACCGTCATCCCCTACAGTCGCAGTGGCAGTTGCGGAATAGTTCCCCGAAATAACAACGCTCACAGAGGTTCCTGACTCCAAGGCACGGCTATAAACAGTCCGCCCCCCCCATTATTTAAAGAAGTCTTTAAAATGATGGCAACATCACTTCCATCTTCAGAACTCGCACTGCCTCCGGCACATGAAAAAACAAACGGCAGACACAACAAAAAGGCGGAAGAAAACAAGACTTGCAATTTTCTCATACAAACCTCCTGCACTCATTATCAGTGAAAAACGTACAAAAAGCAAATGTTTTTTCTTATTGCAGGATAGTAATCTCTACGCGTCGGTTTTTGGCCCGCCCTTGCGCAGTGGCATTGTCATCGACAGGAACGGAACTTCCCTTTCCGCTGCATACAAACTGCTGCGCTGAAATTCCACGAGAAGCAAGGGCTTCTGCAACAGATCTGGCACGCTTTTCAGACAACCGCTGTTCTCCCGAAGGATTGCCAGTGGATGCAGTATGCCCCTCAATCAAATAGTGGGAATCCGGAGCAGATTCCTTAAGGACAGAAGCAATTTTATCAAGCCGAAGCTTTTCGCTGTCAAGAAGTTCGGCACTGTCAGCCTTAAATTTCAAGTCAATGGTAATGCGGATACCCTTTTCCGTTTCACGAACATCCAGGGAACTATCATTCAGAACAGGAAGCGTGCGTTTTACAGCCGAAACAACATCATTTTTATTGTATGAAGGAGGATATTTTGTAAATAAAGAAATAGTTCCCTTGAATCGCACCTGATTGCCATCATCATACAAAAAGGTTTCATCAACAGTGTCTTTTACCACGAGTGCATTGCCGATTTTCTGGCTCACGATGATAGTTGCATCATGCTTGCCCTGGGCACTTTTCAGAGAAGGATCACCATCGGCATCAATGTACGACAAGCCGTAACGCGTAGCCCACGCTGCATTCAAGACATAGACAGCTTCACCATTGTATACATCTTCGCGGACAAACGTATACTGAACCATAATAGGCATTTTGGTAACGATGCCAGTATTCAAAGGATCTACAGCACGCATTCCCTGTGCCTGCCAGCTGTCTCCAACCTTCACCTTGCCAGATGGGTACGATGGAAAACTCCTGAAACTAGGATATCCGTTGTCTTCAATCATGACAAGCTCGCCATCCTTTGTAATCTTGAATTGAGAACTGATTGAATCATGAATGCCTTCAAGGACAACTCGTTTCTTGTGCTTCGTGTCCTGAACCACATAAAAATATCCATCGTAATACAATGCCTCGCCAGAAGCATTGCCATCCGATGAATGAGACTTCAAAGCGTTACTTTCAGATACAAACGACTGTACTTCCCTGCTCATAAGTCCTGTATACTTGGCATTGTCATATCTGAGCAAATCCGTTTTTTCAACAAGAATGTAATTCCTGCCTCCACGGTAGGAAAACAAAACAGACTTTTCCTGTGCACCAACTTGAACACATACTTGTACAAGCACAAGAACACAGACAAAACAAACACACATCAATCGACAGAACTTATTATTGCAACGCATACCCTTATCCAAGCAAAGAATGTTTCTTCAAGTGTACGGTTTTTCCAGCCTGTCCTTCAGTCTCAAACACAATGATGTCATTCATGCCAATTTTAAGCAGAGGAGCAGGAACATACAGCCGCCTCTGAGGTCCAATCTCCCAGAATCGGCCGATGTTAAAACCGTTAATAAACACACATCCTTTACTAAAACCGTTCAATTCCATAAAAGTATCAGCTTTTTTGTCTGCGGAGAACTTAAATTTGTAGAATGAAGGTTTTCCATCTTCAAAAGAAACAGAAGTGTTGAAATCGACATGGCTCACTTGCTCGCCAGTTAAAGGCAAAGAATACATTTCATAGCCAAAGTGCCTGTGTCCGTTAATGGCGACTCCCTTCAAAATTCCCTTGCGCTGATTATCCAAATCAAAACCAAAGTTCACGCGTCCATAATTTTCCACCAGAAAATCAAGTACGGCACCTTTCGTGCGCATGGATTCAGGCACAGTGAATGTACCGACAGCACAGGCTTCCGTATCCGTAAAAAGGGGAATCCCATTGCAAAACACCTGCACTCTATCGTGGAAATCCTGAACCTGGATTTCTTCTGCACATTCATGTTCAGCAAGCTTGATGCGGTACAGAACATAGCCAGAACCATACTGCAAGTCTTCCATGGAAAGCGGATACGGTGACACTGTGCACGGTGCAATATTCTGCAAGACAGACGAAAGATTTACTCGGGCACAGCATTCGATTTCACCATAGTCAGCACATTCGATGTGCGTAGACAAAGGCACTTCTTTTATATCCCGGTATTTTGCAATAATATCCTTAAATGCCTCATATTTCGGAGTAATCTGTCCGTCTTCCGTCAAGACGGCATCGTAGTCATACGAAGTAACGTCCGCATTTTTTGCATCCCAGTTACGTCCACTTGTAAAACCAAAATTGGTGCCCCCCTCAAACATATAGATGTTCACATGCCCCGTACGGACAACTTCGTCAAAATCAATCTTGTTCTGCTCCAAGTCAGAGTTATGATGAATGTCGCCCCAGCTGTCAAACCAGCCGACCCAAAACTCCATGCACATCAACGGCTTGTTGTGTCCAAGCCTGTCAGTCATAACGGCAAACTGTTCCTTGACCTTAGAACCAAAGTTTCCAGTTGCAAGTGCACCATCCGTCATGCCGCTTTCCATTGCATGTCCCCACGGACCATCGGACGTAACGAATGGTACCGTAATGCCATAGTGCCGCATCGTGTCCCTAAGAAATTCCATGTAGGCATGATCATTTCCATAGTAACCATATTCGTTTTCTATCTGCATCAGAATAATGGGGCCACCGTTATCTATCTGATACGGTACCAGCTTTGGCATGAGTTCGCTGTAATAGTTTTCTATTGCATCTAGATACGGCTTGTAGCTGCATCTGACTTTCATGTTTCTGTCCTGCAGCAACCACCATGGAAGTCCTCCATATTCATATTCTGCACAGATATAGGGAGATGGACGAATAATGACATACAGACCGACATCCGCAGCCGTCTGAATAAAACGGCAGACATCATGCATTCCATCCCACACGAATTTGTTTTTTTCTATCTCATGAAAATTCCATGGAATATATGTTTCCACCGTATTGCAGCCCATGTTCTTAAGCTTTTCAAGCCTGTCCTTCCAGTATTCAGGAACAACTCTAAAATAGTGGATGGAACCAGAAATAATCTGAAATTTTGTTCCACCAACGTAAAAATCATCTTTTATTTCGCATGTCATAGAAACCTCTCTTGGAAATTTTATTTAGGGCATCCCTAGAAAATTCAGCTTTTAGGGGTGTCATTGAAAGTACAGTGTCTTGAAGCCTGCAATGAAGCAACTGCGTTGTCATGGATTCAAAACTCGACGGCAAACCGAAGTTGACTTTACACTACAGTATACCATTAACTTTTTTTTTCCACTACGTATAAAAATACCAAGAACCAACGTGTGTTTCTGCAAAAAAAATCATTTTTATACGTTAGTACTCTTGACAGAAACAAGCAGTATGTATAACATAAATACTGTAAGAAGAAACGAGGTAACTATGATAAAACGCACAGACAGCATGTATGCAAAACTTCCGAGCGACAGATATACTCCTTTTTCTCTGGCACGGAAGATAGGAGCAAAAGCCATATTGGAAAGCGCACGGTTCAATAGAGGAAAAGAAAGATATTCCATCCTCATGACAGAAGAAGCATTCCACATCCTGCAAGATGACGACGGCATAGCTTTCATAATTGACGGACGAAGAGTTCCCTTCACGCAGGAAACGGCATCCAGTGCAGGGGCACAGGTCGAGATGATAGCTCCAGGAAGTACAGTGCCGCACACTCAGGACATTTTGGATGCCCTTCTGTATGTTGCACAGGAAAATGAACTTCCTGTAAAAGACATTCCCGTTCCTGCAAGCGGTATAGGCTATTTGAGTTATGAATTCTGTGCACGATGCGACACAATCTCGCTTGCCCCACAGACTGATGAACTGCATGTACCTGAAAGTGAATTTGTTGTAGGCCACATTTACATCGTCTTTGACCACTTTACGGAAACCATACACATATTCGGACTTAATTATACAGAGCACCAGATAGACTTAAAAAAAGCAGTCGAAGACTTAAAGAACCGTCTGGTAGACTTGGATTTCAGCTACCTTGCACCTCCTGAGGCTCCTCATCCATGCCGAACCATTACGGATCTGGAACTGTCAGAAAAAGAATATAAGGAAAAGGTTGTCGAATTGAAAAAGCACATTGTTGCAGGAGACATTTTTCAGGCAGTACCAAGCCGCCGACTTCAGCTTGAATGCGAAAGTTCGGCAATGGAAATTTACCGTCGGCTGCGCTCGTTAAATCCATCTCCATACCTCCTGTATGTCGATTTCGGCAACCGGCAGCTTGTCGGTTCTTCACCAGAAAGTTTAGTCCGCGTAAGGGACGGCATTGCATCCATCCGCCCCATTGCAGG
Source organism: Treponema sp. (assembly GCA_017476165.1). Lineage (GTDB taxonomy): Bacteria > Spirochaetota > Spirochaetia > Treponematales > Treponemataceae > Treponema_D. The sequence continues at coordinate 11,865 of JAFVDR010000251.1, forward strand.
AACACGAAAGAGAGGACAAACACCCGAAGAAGACGAAGCTCTGAAAGAAAACCTGCTGCACGACAAAAAGGAGTGCAGCGAACATTTAATGCTGGTTGACTTGGCGCGCAACGACTTAGGAAGAATGTGCGAACCAGGCTCAGTCGAAGTAACGAGATTCATGGACTGTGAATACTTCAGCCACGTCATGCACCTTGTAAGCGATGTGCAGGGAACGGTCAGAAAAGATGCAAAACAGATACAGGTATTACGCTCTGCATTCCCAGCTGGAACAGTAAGCGGTTCTCCAAAAATCAGTGCAATTGAAATACTGAGTCGCCTTGAAAAGGTAAAGAGACGGTTCTATGCAGGTGCAATAGGATACTTGCAGACATCGGGAGACCTTGATTTCTGCATTGGCATACGATGTGCATTAAAGCAGCAGTCTACATGGACTCTTCAAGCTGGCGGCGGAATCGTATATGACAGCAATCCTGACCGTGAATGGGAAGAAACAAACGAAAAGCTGGGGGCATTGCGTTCCGTTCTCGAAGGAAAGGAAGCCTGCCACCAGCAATAGGTCAACGTGCAGAAATCTAAACAGGAGTTTGAAAAACAGGAGTTTGAAAAACAGGAGTTTTTTTATGATACTGGTTATAGACAATTACGATTCATTTACATATAACGTTGTACAGGCATTGCAGAGGCTTTCCGAAGACGAAGTAAAAGCGGTGCGCTCAAAAGAAGTGTCCATTGCAGACCTTGAAGCTTTAAAGCCTTCAAAACTGGTCATCAGTCCAGGTCCGGGGACACCAGCTGATGCAGGCATCAGCGAAGAAGCCATAAAGCACTTTGCCGGAAAAATCCCGATTCTGGGCATCTGCCTTGGGCATCAGGCAATCGGCGAAGCATTCGGTGCAAGAATTATTCAGGCAAAACGCATTTGCCACGGTGTCGTTGATCCCATAAAAATGGATGGCAAGGGAGTGTTCAGAATCATCGGCAGGGCAGCCCCCTTTACGCGATACCATTCGCTTGTCATTGACGAGTCTACGCTTTCCGATGACTTTGAAATTACGGCACGCTCAGAAGACGGAGACATCATGGGCATACGCCACAAAACAATGCTCATCGAAGGGATCCAGTTTCATCCTGAATCCATTGCAAGCACAGAGGGAGACAAAATATTTACAGCGTTCCTTAATTACCACCGGGAAAACTTTCCGACTGCAGCCTATTTAAGCCAGCTCATCAGCAAGGAAGACTTAACGGAAGAACAGGCTCAGCTTTTTATGGAAAACCTTACGGAGGGAGCATTGGACGAACGTGTTACCGCCGCTCTGCTGACAGCCATTGCAGCAAAAGGTCCCTCATCTTCAGAAATGGCAGGCTGTGCAAAGGTTCTGTTGGCAAAACGAAAGGAAATTCCCATTGACGGGGCAAACCTTGCAGAAATTGTCGGTACAGGTGGCGATGGAAAAGGAAGCTTTAACATATCGTCCCTGTCTGCAATCATTGCAGCCGCCTGCGGGCAGCCAATGGCAAAACACGGCAACAGGGCAGTTTCAAGCAAATCGGGAGCGGCTGATTTCTACGAAGCAATCGGCATAAAAATTGACAACACTCCGCAAAAAACAGCAGAACAAATAAAAAAGACACGCTTCGGCTTTTTGATGGCAACGCTCTATCACAGTGCCATGCGTTTTGCAGGCCCAGTACGCAAAACGCTCGGAATCAAGACCATCATGAATGTCCTGGGACCTCTTTCAAACCCTGCAAGTGCAAAATACCAGCTTTTGGGAGTCTATTCCAAAGATTTGATGAAACCTGTAGCCCATGCAGCAAAAAAGCTCGGTGCAAAACGAGTCATGGTCATTACCAGTGAAGACGGATTTGATGAAATTTCGCCTTGTGCAAAGACATACGTCTATCAGATTTGCGAGGACAACAAGGAATATCAGTATGTCATTGATCCTGAAAAATACGGCATCACAGATGTAAATGTAGATGAACTTGCAGGCGGAACAGGCGAAGACAATGCAAAGCTCGGTCTTGACGTTCTTGCAGGCAAAGGCAGAAAAACCATACGTGAAGCCGTAGGACTCAATGCAGGGGCAGTTCTGTACATCAGCGGAAAGGCAAAGACCATCAAAGACGGATATGCAATGGCTCTTGCATCAATTGACAATGGTTCAGCAATGGCAAAACTTGAAGAAATCAGGGCTTTTTCAAACGCAAGTTAATGAACAAGCTCAGCGAACAGCACAACGTGAACACGTTGTGCTGCATTTTGTGCAATAGTGTTGCCATCTCAGCAGACGGCATACACTATGCACTGTCATACAATGTCTATGATTTTTACACAGGCATGGCCGTTGTTTTCTTCGAGCATGCCATGGGCAAACAATGTTCCATTCACCAAAATTTCTGCAGGCTGCCCATACAGACGATCCAGCTCAATGGAATCTCCCTGTTTCAAGCCGGAAATGAATGCCGATTCTTTTCTCGTCGTACCATAGACAACGGAAACAGTTTTGGGCAGTTTTGCATTCGCCTTTTCCATAACCTCGGCAGCATGGGCATTGCGGAGGGCAATCTTTTCTTCGCGCTCCATTTTTTCCGTCTTCTTTGCATTTTCATGAGAGGAAGATGATTTCAAGACTTTTTCCAGTTCTGCCTGAGAAATACCGACACCAAGCTTGTAGTCTTCATGGATGTTCTTTGTGTTGACATCCTTTATTGAGTTCAAAACGGAATTTAATTCAGCTTCTGAAATAGAAACAGGATTCTCATTTGCCATACTTTTATTATCGAACATAAAATGCAGAAACGAAAGAAATTGTTGTCTTTCCTGCACCCTTTACAATATTGACAGGCTGATATAAAATAGTGCTACCGTATGGTAGCCATTCACAAGGAGCTGGACAATGGGGGCGAAGGTCTCAAAGGACGACATCATTAGAGCACTGCTGGACACGGCATTTTTCCGCTCAACGGGGGCAACAAGCCTCAAAGACATCGCTGAAAAAATCGGCATAAAAAAAGCATCTCTCTACAACCACTTTGAAAGCCGCGATGACATCATCAAGCAGACAATGGATTCCTGCAGGGAATATGTAGAAGCAATCATGTTCACTCCAAGAGACATAGACAGCGTAACAAAAAAATATCCGCCCGACATCGTATTCAAAGGCATCATAAACAGATATTTTAAGATGCACGAAAAAACGCCTCTCTTTCAGATTTACACGTTTCTGGAAAGCCAGAAATATTTTTCACAGGATGCAGTTGACATTATAAAGGGAGAAAACAGAAAAATCATAGCACAGACTATTCAGGTTCTAAAGGCACTCAAAGCAAACGGTAGAATTTCCATTGACATGAAGCAGATTGACAGTGCAGCAGTATGGTTCTGTTCAGGCATGAAGGAACTGCTCAACCTGTACCTGCTGGACAAAAAAAAGATTGTCGTAAACAATCCTGATTCTGGAGAAGGGCAGCTGTTTTCACTGCCCGCCGATGAAACGGCACTCGAAAAGATTGACACCTACATTGATTCATTCATAGACTTAATTGCACAAAAAGGAAAACACGTATGATTTCAACACCATCTCTTACACCCATAAACATGCCGTCTCTGCCCTTTTCAACAGTATTCCTCATGTTCATCATCTATGCCTTCATTGGATGGATATGCGAGGAAATCTGGTGCACGGTGGGCAGCCGAAAACTTGTCAAGCGAGGCATGCTACACGGTCCAATCTGCCCCATCTACGGCTTTGGAGCACTTTCCATACTGTACATGCTGTACCCGTGGCGGACAACTTTTTTGAGGCTGTTCATTGCATCCGCCATAGTCACTAGTATTCTGGAATATTTTACCAGCTGGCTCTTGGAAAAACTGTTCCATGCAAAATGGTGGGACTATTCGCAAATGCCGTTCAATCTGAATGGAAGGTGCTGTCTGCTCAACTCTACGGCATTCGGCATTGGAGGCATCGCGATGGAACACGTCATACATCCCCTTATAGAAAAATTTCTGGCCCTTCCTGTCTTTACCATGTACATGGAAACAATCAGTGCCGTGCTTGCCGTCATTCTTTCTGTAGACATTCTTGTAACAGTACACAAGCTTGTCAACTTTGCAACAGCAATGGAAAAGGTCAAGACCTTTAGGGAAAACATCATGGAACGGTTTGAAAACGAAGAATGGTTCAAAAAAGATTCATTCCAAGAAATGCTCAATTCCATTCGAGAACATGCAGCCGTACAGCCAGCCCTGTTCAGCAAAAAGTTGCTTGACTATGTAGATGCATATTCTCGGAGACAAAACATTTCGGAATTTTGGCTAAAAAAGTTCCCGAACATGACAAGCAAAGACTTTTCTTCTGTAC
>JAFVDR010000252.1 GCA_017476165.1 Treponema sp.
AAGTCGTTTATTCCACATAGCATGGAACAAATCTATTCATCATTGCAAAAGAAGCCGAAGCATAATTTGTATAAAATCTGATCGTTTTTCCTGCCGCATACTGCTGACAGGAATCAGTAACGTCAACTACTGTAAAATCGAACGTCTGCCCTACAAGGGCAACCTTTTCATCTACAGGAACTAAATCCTTTTGAAAAGCTGCAAGGACACCAAAATCCAGGACGGCACGTTTTCTTATCCCTGTTTCAAAGCGACTGTCAGCAATGCCACCTGTTGCAGTAAACCCAGACTGATGCCCCTGACGTAATGCAAAGTCCTTTTCTGCAACTTCAACAATTTCTCCGTCAAGGGAAATTGTTTTGGTACAGAAACCGGGTATTTTCATTCCTCCAGAAGAATCATATCCAAAAAAGATACCTTCACCGCTTCTGATTTCCTGCACAAGCCCATTCAATTTACCGTCTCGGGCAAGCTGCTGAACAACAGTTCCCCCCACAGAAAGAAACGGTCGTGCAAGATTTCTCTTTTTTTGAATGCATGAAGCTATATCGGCAAGCTTTCTAACAGTATCAACATCAGGTAAAATGCCTGAAAGACAAGAAAAATTAACCGAAACACCAATTACGTTAAGTATCGGCATCTTTTCGCATACCATCAAGATATCATTCAAGGGAAAGCCATCTTTTAGGTCTCCAGTCTCTGCAATCAATACAATTTCAGGCCGGTCATCCTCAGGCAGCGCAGCAACAGAGAGGAGCATGTCCATGTCAGACACAAAAAGCCTGTTCGGGCGAAAAGCCTTTTTCAGGGATGGCAATCTCTGTATATCGGACACGCGTGTCTTTATCAAACATTTTGTAAGGTGCAGGGAAAGCGTTTCATCAAGACGGGAAAAGTTTTCCATGTTACTGTCAGAAATGACAGTACACGGAGTATCAGGCCGATCATGCAGAAACGAAATGATGTCAGGATTACTGAGGCAGAACTTGGAGACTACATTAAGCTGTGCACCGTTTTTTTTGCACAGCAGTATCATCTGGTCATAGTTTGAAGCAACTGCATGTTTATGAATCGTACAATAAGCCATTATTCTTTTCCATTCCAACAGTATGTACACAACTTGCAATGGTCGAGCCCAGTAGAATCAAGCATATCGTCAAGACGATGAAAACGGAGCGTTGTAAAATGCAGCTGCCGCCGTATTTCTTCCTGCATTTCTGCATATTCAGGAGTGTCCGGATTGCAGTACTTTGCAAGCGTTTCTTCACTCACGTCATCACCTTCAAACTGCTTTACCACGCGCCGGGCAATTAAATCCATTTCGCTCTTGGAACGGCTGAAATTCAGGTATTTGCAACCGAACATGATTGGCGGACAGGCAGGACGCACATGAACTTCACGCGCACCGCTTTCATACAGAAAATCCGTTGTTTCGCGCAACTGCGTTCCCCGAACAATGGAATCGTCTATCAAAAGGATGCTCTTGTCTTTTATGAGCTGTGGTACAGGGATAAGCTTCATGTGGGCAATCAAATTGCGCTGCTCCTGATTTACAGGCATGAATGAACGAGGCCATGTCGGTGTATATTTTATGAATGGACGTGTAAAGGGAATTCCCGCTTCATTTGCATAGCCAATGGCATGAGCCGTACCTGAATCTGGAACACCTGCAGCACAGTCAGGATGAATGTCAGCAATTCTATCCCGTTTGGCTAGGTATTTGCCACAGTTGTAGCGCATGGCCTCAACGTTTACGCCTTCATAGCAGGCTGTCGGATAGCCATAGTAAATCCACAGGAATGTACATATTTTCATTTGAGGCTGCGGTTTCTGCAACACTTCATAGCCCGAGTCTGTTACAAAAACAATTTCAGCAGGCCCAAGCTCATGCTCATGCTTGTAGCCTAGATTCATGTAGGCAAAGCTTTCAAAGCTCAAGCAATATGCGGTTGCGGAGCCGTCTTCGCAAACCTTTTTTCCTATCTGCAAAGGAGTGCGTCCCAGCCTGTCTCGTGCTCCGAAAATGCCTTCAGGAGTAGCAATGAGCATTGTAATTGACCCTTGAATGCGTGACTGCACATATTGAATTCCTTGCACGATAGTAGGCTGGCTGTTTATCATGGCGAGGATAAGCTCTGTTTGATTGATTTCCCCTCCAGACATTTCCAAAAAGGAAATGCCTTTATCCATCAATTCCTTTGCAAGCTCTTCCTTATTCGTTACAATGCCAACTGTAGAAAGGGCAAACCGCCCCAAATGAGAACGGGCTAAAAGCGGTTGCGGTTCATAATCTGAAATGCATCCAATGCCCAGATGCCCTTTCATTTCAGTAATATCATTTTCAAACTTTGTACGAAACGGTGAGTTCTGAATATTATGAATAGCCCTCTTGAAATTATTTTCTTTTTGGTAAACTGTCAGTCCGCCTCGACGTGTTCCCAAATGAGAATGATAGTCAACACCAAAGAATAAATCCAGTGAACAGTCATCTTTTGAGACGACGCCAAATATACCGCCCATAGAGTTCTCCTACACAACAAGGATAAAATGTGAAAATCGTTGCATATTATTATATAGGGAATCTCTAAAAATTGCAATTTTTAGAGATAACTTTGAAAATGCGATGTTTTAACTCTTGCTATTTTCAAGAGTTAAAACTCGTCGGGTTCTCTAAAAAATCGCCAAAGGCGAGTTTTTAGAGAACCCTATATTATATATGTGA
>JAFVDR010000253.1 GCA_017476165.1 Treponema sp.
CCGTTACAGTTACAATCAATGCAGACAAGGACAGCGCAAAGGAAGCTCTCATAAATTTTGTCGGTACCTACAATCAGGTAATGGCAGAAATCAACATCCTTACATCAAACAAGCCAGAAATCATTTCGGAACTTGATTATCTGACAGCAGATGAAAGGGAAGCAGCCCTAAAGAAACTTGGCATGTTTCAGGGAGACTTTACCCTTACGAACGGCAAGGCTTCCATGCAAAGAACGGTTGCCAGCACATACAACACATCTGAAAATGCAGAAATAACGATGCTCAATCAGATTGGCATTTCAACAAATGCAAGTTCAAAAGGCTCTGGCTATAATGCATCACAAATGAGAGGGTACCTTGAAATTGATGAAAAGCAACTTGATTCAGCTTTAGAATCAAATCTTGACGACATCAAGAATCTATTCGGCTATGACAGTGATGGAGACCACGTTATAGACAGCGGACTGGGATATCTTTTGGACAAGCAAACGAATTCATGGACTCAGGCAGGCGGTCTGATATCGACAAAAATATCTTTGCTTGAAAATCAAATTAAAAATTCCAACTCTAAAATTTCAACGCTGCAAGCACAGTTGGATGAAAAGGAAATGGAATTGAAAAACAAATATGCAAATATGGAAGGAACTCTGAACAGTCTTGAAAGCCAACGGAATTCCCTAAGTAATTTTGCAAATCAAAATCAAAATAAATAAGACAGAAAAAGAGGAATTTTAGATGAAACTTTCAGTTAATGGACAAGCTATAGATATAACACTAGAAAATGAAAAAACGGTTGGAGATATTTTAAAATCGTTTGAGAGCGAAATGGAAAAAAATGATGCTACAACAGTTAAAATTGTTCTTGATGGAAAAGAAATTGCCTCAACGGAATTTGATTCCATTTTAGGTAAGGAGCTGACAGACACAACCTCAATAGATTTTGGAGTCGTGTCAAAAATAGAACTCGTATCATCCCTTCATGCCATTTCCGATACATTTTCTGCATTATCGGAGAAGCTTGAAACTGTACCCGTTCTGCTGCAAAGCGGAAAAGACAAAGAAGCATCTGGCATTATTGAAGAACTCGCAACTGCATGTGACAGTTTTTGCCACATCGGAACAATGACAATGCTGTTCCCTGAACTGTATGAAAAACTGACAATTAACGGTGCAAAGCTGGAAGCATTTTTCAAAGAACTGCTGCCCATCCTCAATGATTTTGAGGCAGCTCTGAAGGATAAAGACACGGTAACGCTGGGTGACATTTCAGAATATGAGATGGTTCCCAGACTGCATAGCATCATAGATGCCATAAAAGCTGTATAAACTGGAGGTGAAATATGAATAATGGAAGTCTTGTTGACGCACGGCAAAATCCTCTTCTCTATACAATAATATTGGCTGTTTTAGCAGCTTTTGTAGTTCTTGTCATTGTTGGACTTATATTGAAAAAAATACGAGACTTACACTCCACTCCCGCATGGATTGAATCTCACAAAAATCTTGCAACAACAAGAAAAAACATAGAGAATGTAGCTCATCTTGCAAGTCTTTCTTTAGAAGAAAAGAAAATCCTTACTCAGATATGCCAGAAATTCAAGCCTAAAAACATTGAATTCCTCATTAGGGATGAAAAAGCCATCATTGATCTATTTAACGAGGGTTACAAAGATTACAAGAGCAAAAATGCAAGCGAAGAAACTTTTGCCCTGCTATTTGAATTGCTCTACAAGCTGGAAAAGGCTCATGACAACATTACGTTCATCAGTTCCACACGGGCTTTGCCAAACGGACAGATATTTACATATATTGACAGCGACAAAAACAGCTGGAAATTAACGCTCGAAAGAAACGAACCTCAGGGGCTTGTCATTTCAATTCCGAAGGCCTTTGCACAGAGTACAAAAAAACCTGCTCAACTTTCAAAATTTGTGCTGACATTTAAAACAGAAGCAGGAACGACTTATACGGTAGTAACAAGAGTTGTTCGGTATGAAGAAGAAAAATCTGGAAAATTTATTCTCATTGCATCTGCAAACAATACGCTTACTGCCATTCAGCGTCGAACATCCAAGAGAATTCACTTGGAGACAGACTGTCAGTTTTCAGCCGTCAAATACAATGCAAACAAAAAAACTGACAATTATGAGATTCTGCAAAATAAGTATGACGGCAAACTCCAGAACATTTCGTCAACAGGTTGCAGACTTTCTTGTAAAATGCCGATAAAAGAGGGACAGTATCTCAATGTTGAATTTCCGCTGAAGGAAAATCAAACGGAACAGGCTATTGGCTATATTGTCATGACAAAGAAGACTCCAGATGGGAAACAATACGTTCTTCATATAAAATTCATAGACATCAAGTTGGATGCAAAGAACAGAATTTCAGCATTTGTTTATGGATATGATAAATGAGTATTGTTTTAAATACAATTTTACGTTAAGATAATAAAATGCAGGTAACTGAGCTAAAATCAATCTCAAAGGCAGAAGGATATATTTATTACATTAATAAGTACACGGCCACTGCTGTTATTGAGTTTTTATCAAAACAAATTTCTTTTCCTTTTAGTTTCACTATTGAAGTCAGTCCGTTAGGAGTTAAAACGCTTACGCTGTCAAATATTCCCCAAGATTTGGAATATCCTTTGGTTCCTGTACGAATTGCTTTGAAAGAATACATTTTAAAATTGGAAAACGATAATCAGCTACCATAAGAAACAGGTACACGACAATGATTTTCCATACTCACACCGCCGACGAAACCATTGCTCTGGGTGAAAAGA
>JAFVDR010000254.1 GCA_017476165.1 Treponema sp.
CCAACAGAAACCTTGTCACCGTCGCTTACAAGAAGAACTGTATCGATTGTAACTGTGTCGCCTTCTTTTGCGTCATTAATCTTGCTAACCTGAAGAACGGCACCTTTTTCTGCCTTGTACTGATTGCCTTTATACTCAACAACTGCGTACATCTTAAAACCTCTGAAATTCTTATTTGCCAGGGTAAGTAACGGGTTTACCACAGACAATATCTATAAAGTGTATCATATAATAGCAAATTTATTTTGGCTTGGTCAATACGTAGGAAATCTGAAAATTTCTATAAAAACTCTCCTGCCAAAAGAGGTCTTTTCAGGCATGTAGACATGCAGGCCTTGTTTTTTCTAATAAGGAGCATTTAAAAACTGAAATTTTCAAAGATGAATTTGAAAGCGCGTACAAAATGTAAATCAAACGAAAATACTCATGCAAAACAAATGAATCCTTATTGTAGAGCTTTCTAAAACGTTTCCGAGGCAAGCCTTTACGTTTTCATCCGACAGAATCGACCGTTTTGCTCCACCCGAACCGTACGTTTTTCGCAATGCACTCCTACAGAACAGAAAACATGCTTCAAAAGGCTTTCGAAAGACCTTTTTCTGAGCCACTTCCCAACGTAAACAAATGAAAACCATTGCATTTCTTTGCAATCATTGACCTTGAACACAAAAACACGATAGAATAGAATAACTTTTAATAAAGGGGTTTCTAACAATGCCATACTCAGAACCTACCGACCTTGCAGTGGTTGCCTGTCCCGGTGGAGAATCTTTTGCGGACGAAGTAATTACACATCTTCGACACATGTACAAACACCGCTTTTCACTCAAAAGCGATGTCATTTCCAAGCGTTACGGGTTGGACAAAGAAAAGTTTGTCCAACAGATGAATCTTGAAAATGATTTAAAGACTGGAGACCTGTGTATCAGGGGTGCAACGGACAAATATCGTTCACCGCTGTTCAAAGTAAACACACGGTTCACCTACTTTGCAAACGGTGAAGTAAAAGCAGAACTCATTGACTGCATCCGCGGCAAAGACGTTTTCATCTTTCAAGATGTAGAAAATCATGAACCATTGTCTTTTAACGACGGCAAGAACATTCTCAGAATGAGCGTGAATGACCATGTCATGAGCCTTCTTGTCACCATTGATGCCGTGCGTCAGGCAGGAGCAAAAGAAATCACCCTTGTTCTTCCGGTATACCCATACAACCGCCAGCACAAAAAGAAGGGGCGAGAAGGTCTTACCGCAGCACTTTTAGGACACATATACGAAAGCATGGAAGTCAAGAGAATCATTACGCTTGACCTTCATTCACGCGAAATTGTAAATGCATTCGGGCACACTCACTGTGAAAATCTCCATGCATCGTATCAGATTATTCGGGAACTTGCTAAAGCCGTTGACCTTACGAAAGAAGACCTTGTTGTCGTAAGCCCTGATACAGGTGCAATCGACAGGAACAAATTCTATGCAACTGGTCTCAAAAAGCCTCTTGCCATGATTTACAAGGAACGTGACTATTCAGTCGTAACGCAGGATGCAAAGAACACGAACATCAAGAGCATCAAACTTTTGGGCGACGTAAAGGGAAAAGTTGCATTCCTTGCAGACGACATGCTGGGCACTGGAGGAACACTGCTAAAAGCAATGTCATTCCTGCACGAACTGGGAGCAACAAAAGTCATTGCAGCAATCAGCCTTCCATTTTTTACGGGCAATGCCATTGAACTGTTTGACGAAGCATACAAAAAAGGACTTTTCTACCGCATTATTGGTACAAATGCAGTCTACCATGAAGAGCTGATAAAGCGCGAATGGTACATCAGCACAAATGTAAGCGGACTATTTGCAAACGTCATTACGCGCCTGCATCACAATCAGTCGCTCAGCGACTTGCTTGACAACCGTACCATCATAGACAAGATGATTAAAGCAAGCCGCCCAGCAGAGACAAAAGATGCTCAGGTTGCAGACCCAACGGGAAAAGCCGTAAACAACTGTGATCCAGTCGTCTAAATGGCTCTTTCCATTCTGTGCGCGGACATAGGAACATCATCTCTAAAAGCAGGCGTTCTCGCAGAAGACGGCAGGCTGATTGCTTATTCCAGACAGCAATTCTTGTACCTGCACACAGACCATGCAGCAGCGGAATGGTTTCCCGCCCTTGCTGCTGCACTATATGACATACATGAAAAAAAACCTTCCATTACAGTAGATGCACTGTGCATCAGCGGAAATGGGCCGACTATTGCAGTGCCAAGCGGCGAAACCATCCGATGGAACGATGCCATTCCTGCATGCAAGACTCAATCCCTGTACATTCCCAGAATTCTTGCCTTCAAAAAAAAATACCCGTCAATATGGAACAAAAGCGACTGCATTCTGAGCGGTCCAGAATGTCTCATCTACAGACTGACGGGAAACAGTATCTGCATTTTGCCCGAAGAACGATACAAAAAAGCATACTGGACACAAGAAGAACTTGAACAGGCAGGATTTTCGCTACAAGACAGGAACAAGTTGCCTCCGTTTGTTGCACCAGGAACAATGGCAGGATGCCTTACGGCAGATGCAGCACGTATCATACAGAGTCCTCTCGTCAAGGAAGGTACTCCTGTATTCTGTGGAGCACCAGACTTTATCAGTGCACTGGTCGGCACAAACACCCTTCCACCAGGCAAACTCTGTGACAGGGCAGGTTCAAGCGAAGGACTTAACATTTGCACGGACTCTCCCGTTTCAATGGATGAAGTGCGGACACTGCCATCGGTACAGCCTCCCCTGTGGAATGCAAGCTATCTATTGCCAGAAAGCGGCATTCTGTTCAGTGCATTTAAAAATAAAATTGAGCGAGAATGCGGTCATGAAATAGATTTCAATACACTCGTCCACGAGTGCATTTCCTCAGACATGACTGACACAACATCATCGTTTGCTCAGGGAAAGCGTTTAATGAACGATACAGCACTACAAGTAAAGCACGCACTGTCAGTACTTGCACAGGCAGTAGTAAATGAACATACACTCATGCCCACTTCCATGACAATTACGGGTGGTCAGGCAGCAAATGCAGAATGGATGCAGATGAAAGCCAACATTACCGGCATGAAAATTCTTGTACCAGAATGCAATGATGCCGAACTCACTGGAGATGCTGTTTTTGCATGCATGGGAATGGGTTTGTTTTCATCACTCACAGACGGAGCACAAGCACTGTGCAGAATTCAAAAGATAATAGAACCTCATGAAACTATATAATATACCAAAAAGCATAAAGACAATCATTTTTGACATTGACGGAACGCTATACACAAACTCGCTGTATGTATTTGAGCAGGTAGATGCCCAGATACGGCATTATGCGCACATACAGGGCATAACGGAAAAAGAGGCCCGAACACAGATAAATACATACCGAAAACGGTGGTCTGCAGCCCATGAAGGGAAAAAGATAAGTCTGGGAAACACACTGACAGCATTCGGCATTTCCATTGAAACAAGCATACAGTGGAGAAATGAACTGCTGCACCCTGAACACTACCTCAAAAAAGACGACAGGCTCGCAGACACCCTCGCACGCCTTGCAAAACAGTACCGGCTCATCTGCGTCAC
>JAFVDR010000255.1 GCA_017476165.1 Treponema sp.
AGAAATCCACATAATGGACGAATTCATCCTGGAAATCCGAAAGACGGCAGAATCCACATTGGAACAGCTTCAGTCAGAACAGCGAGCCGGCAAAGTTGACAACCTGCTGTCGGAGATTTTCGAATCACCATCAGTCGAACCGTTGCACAATTACAATCAAGACACCAGCACCGTTTTTGAAAACAAAGGTCTCAAGGGTCTGACATACGCAGATCCGCTGAGCTACCTGAGGAGCTTCCTTCTTGACTTTGTAAAGAAAGATGTTCGCGAACTGTCGGACATCCTGCTTGTCCGTGCAGAATGGACTTCCCAGCAGATGGCAACCCCAATGAGCGAGGCATATCACCAGATGATAGATTATGCCACTGCAATTGCAACGCTCGATGAAAAATTTGCAGAAAACGGAGAACTGGGTGGCAAAATAAAGATGCTTTTACCGCGCGTAGAACGTGACCGCGAAGGCAAAAACATTGCACAGATGGTCATCAACGATGCAAACAACGAAGCTGCAAGAATCCTTTTGGTTTCCAGACAAAACTTCATAGCCTATGCAAAAAACCTTAAGATGCTTCTGGAAGACTTTGTAAAGCCGCGCGGTGAACTCATTCGCAACTGGAAGGCGTTGGACACGTTTGCAGAAGGCAAATTGAAGCAGAAATGCATTGACGTGTACAAAAAGCTGTTTGCCTTTGTTTCATTGCTCCAGAACTTTGACATTGAGATTTCAGAACTCAACTAATATATGGTAGAAATACAGGAAGAGCAGGAAAAAAAGCCCCGATGCCTGCTGATAGGTTCTCCCCCAAAGAAAAAGGGAGTCATCCAAGAAGAACCTGATGAACTGAAGGATCTCTTTTCGAAATTGTGCATGGAAATTGCGGGAGTCATGGTTCTGACGCGCATTGAACCGACACCCGCATACGGACTTGGCAAAGGCAAAGTACAGGAAATTGCCGACATGGCAAAAGAAACGTTTGCCGACTGCATCATTTTCGACTGGGAAATAGATCCTACAAAGCAACGCAACTGGGAAAAACTCACAAACATTCCTGTATTTGACCGCAATGAGGTCATTATCCGCATATTTGCCCAACGGGCACAGACAAAAGAAGCCGTTCTTCAGGTAGATTTGGCACGGCTCACCTATTCGCTGCCACGTTTAAGCCATACGTATGGCGATTTGGCGCGGCAGCGCGGCGGTTCCTACGGTGCAAAGGGAAGCGGAGAAACACAGCTGGAGCTGGACAGGCGGCAGATAGAAGACAAAATACTCCAGATAAAGAAAGAATTGAATCAGATTATAGTGAACAGGCAAGTTCAGCGGAAACAGAGGGAGCGGAACGCGATGCCTTCATGCGCCTTGGTAGGCTACACGAATGCCGGCAAATCGAGCCTTCTGAACGCATTGACAGGGGCAGACGTATTCGTTGAAGACAAACTGTTCGCCACTCTCGATCCAACGACACGAAAACTTTCCTTGGCAGAAGGATCGTTCATCCTGCTTACGGATACGGTAGGCTTCATTTCAAACCTGCCCCACACGCTCATAGATGCATTCAAATCCACTCTGGAAGAAGCAGCATTTGCAGACTTGCTGTTGATTACAGTAGATGCCAGCGATTCACATTGCAAGGAACAGTATGCACAAGTGCTTTCGGTTCTAGAGGAAATCAAGGCTGACAGCGTTCCCCGCCTTGTCATTCTGAACAAGTGCGACCTGATTGAGGGCAACGAGCTTGCCGTTTCAGAACTGGATGCGGCGTTTCCTGATGCAATCAAAGTCAGTGCAAAAAGCCACGAAGGGTTTGAAAAACTGCTAGAACGCATTACGGAACGCCTCTTGGGCACGCAGGCACTGTTCAAGATTCCCATGTCACAGAACAGCCTTGTAGAGCTTGCAAGAAAAAACGGCACCATCATTCAGGAAGAATGGCAGGAAGACTGCATTGTACTGAATGCACGCATTCCCGGCACAATCGATCAAAACGGAAATGCTTCAACACGGACACTTGCAATGCTCATGAAATATTTGGTACAGTAATAAAACAAGATGTATAACTCACGATATAATCCAAACTCGATTTTTGTAAAGCACCACAAGCGCGTAACAACTGAATACGTACTCACGGTCATGCTCATCTGTCTCATGGTCTGCATTGCAGCAGGAACAGTGTATGCCTTTGTCGTAAAAAAAAGCGGCATAGGACATCAATACCGAAAATCAGACCCGACACCCAAACAGGTGATTGATTCCAGCATCAAGGCAAACAGCCGCGTGAGTGCCTTTAATGAACTGGGGCAAATACGAACAATTACAAAAAGCCCCGACGACGAGCACACGGGTACACTCCTTGTCGTAACGCCGTGGTTTTCCTATGATGCAAGCAACACCATTCTTCAGGAAGAACTTTCCCAAAAATCGCAGCAGGAAAAAGCCATCATCATCAATTATTTCGGACAAAACACAAAAAGCGAACTTTTAGCAAAAGGAGAAGACTCCGTAAAAGATGAAATCAAGGCATTGCTGAACGAACAGCTCATTCTTGGCAAAATTCAGAACATTTTCTTCAAGGAATACATTTTCTTTGAATAAAAAAGAAAATTCTGAAACTTTTTCTGCAAAAACAGGTCAAATACTGCAAGAGGTTACCATGACATCGACTACGCTTGCACCTGCAGCACAAGTAATTGTTTCTCTCATTCCCTTGACAGGAATTGTCCTTACGACAATCCTGATATTTTTTGCATTGCTGTGGCATCACCACGAAACAAAGATGCTCATCCTGAAAGGCCTGTACACACAAAAAAAATTCAACATGAAGGCATTTTCCCTGCTGTCGGGACTGTGCCTCATAGGAACAGGACTCGTACTGACAGTACTGTTTGCCCTCCTGACAGGCTTGTCATGGGCATTACTGAGCGGGCTTTTGCCACTTGCCATTGGCATTGCGCTTACACTGTTTTCATTTATCAACAAAGAATGAAACATGAAAAGCAAGCCGGTGCAGACAATTGCACGAAGCATTGAAGACTTTCTTTCTCAAAAAAAAGATAATGCCCTTGTACAAAAAACACTGGACGGCAAAAAGGAAGCTTTTGCAGAACTCATGACGATGCACCAGCGACGTGTGGAAATCATGGGCTACAGTTTTTTTCACAACAAGGCCGATGTCGATGATTTCGTGCAGGATGTATTCATCAAAGTATTCAACAACCTTGCTTCGTTCCGGCACGAAAGCAAATTTTCCACATGGCTCACACGGATTGCATACACGACTGCCATCAATACGAAAAGCCGCAGGCAGGAAAATGAAAACATTGCAGACGAAAACCAGCTGACAAGCGAATATCTTTCCCCCGAAGAGCAAGAAATCCGTAAAATTACGGCACAGGCGGTAAAGCAGGCAATGGAAAACCTGCCCGAACACTATTACAGCTGCCTGAACCTTTACTTTTTCCAAGACTTGTCGTATGACGAAATTGCAGTCATTACGGACTTACCCATCAACACCATAAAATCGCATATTTTCAGGGCAAAGAAAATTTTGCGTCAAAAACTGAATGAATACAAGTAACAAGAACGCAAGGAGGACAACATGAAACATTCCTGTGATTTTTACATGGATCAGTATCTGTCTCTGGACAAAGGAGAGCGGCTTTCGGCATCACTCACGCTCCATCTTTTGACATGTCCAAAATGCCGGACAGAGGTGCGGTCGCTCCTGAAAGCCGAAAAGCTGCTGAAAAAGCCGCTGGACATTCCTGTTCCCATAGAAAGCGACACCATTACGACCGTCATGAAGGAAATCGATCCATCGTACAATCTTCGTGAATGCAAAGTTTCATTCATGCAATGGATCATAACGGGGATATTCATGATTCTCTGTGTCATTGCCCTCAGCATATTTCCCATTCCCATTACCGAAATGGTAGCACTGCTTTCATACGGCATGCTCGCTCTTATGATTGTAGGTTATTGCATTGCATTCATTGGTTCAAATCTTGATTTTTTTATAAAAAAAATGGAAACTGCAAAGATAAAATAACCGACAAATAAAGTATGCCGTCAAAGACGAACAGCTATGCAAAACCTGATTTCTGGTCTCAAAAAGCCTTTAAAGAGGGATATCCTGCACGGAGCGTTTACAAACTGCAGGAAATTGACCAGAAATTCGGAATGCTCAAAAAAAACTATACGGTACTCGATCTCGGTTCTGCTCCTGGAAGTTGGACAACATGGCTCATCAGAAATCTTGAGGGCACGGGAAAAGTCGTTTCCGTTGACTTGAACCCTCTTTCAAAATCAGTAAAAGGTGAAAATCTGGTCTTTTTTCAGGGCGATTTGCTAAGCGAGGAAATTCGCGAAAGCATCACGAATGAAGGTCCCTACGATTTAGTCGTATGCGATGCAGCACCGTTGACCACCGGAAACAGGACGGTAGACACTGCCCGTTCCCATGCATTAGTACAAATGGCAATCTGGTATGCCGAAAAAATGCTAAAGACAGGCGGTAATTTTTGTGTTAAAATATTTCAAAACGGCGACCAGCAAAAAGACTTGCAGAAGATGAGGAACATTTTTACTACTGCAAAAGGATTCAAACCGGAAGCCTGCAGAACAACATCATTTGAAACATACTTAATTGGATTACATAAAAAATAAAAGAGGGTATTGAAAAATGGACGAAATAGCTTTTTTTGCAGAATCTTGTTACACAAGAAAAAACAGAATGAAAGAATATCTAAAGGTGGGACTGTTTTTTTCATTATTCGTTGTATGCGCAGCAGGATTTGTTGTTGCAACAACTCTCGGAGTAATCCATTACAACAATACGCAGGGACAGGGAGGCTTGGAAACCCCCGGATTGCCGGAGCTCATGGCAACAAACCTTGAAACAGGAGAGGTCTTGGACATGCAGAGCGAAGAAATCATACCTGATGATTCCGAAGACAAACCCCTGTGGTACTTTTCATACTGCATCAAGCCCAATGATCAGATAGGAAAGCTTGCAGAATCGTTCAACATTACCCAGGACACAATCATAAGCATAAACAACATCAAGGAATCTCGCCTTATCCAGCCGGGACAGTACTTGAAGATACCTTCAATGCCAGGAATACTGTATACCATAAAAGATTCTGGAGAGACCATAAACGGCATTGCAGAAAAATACAAGGTTGATGCACAGAAATGTGCACTTGCAAACAACATCCAGCAGGACGAATCAATTGCAGCGGGCAGAACAATCTTTGTTCCCGATGCCAAGCTGGATTGGGCAACTGTTCAAGAAATCAACGGAGACTTGTTCCACAATCCTCTCCATTCATGGTATTACATATCTTCACGCTACGGCTGGAGAACAAGTCCATTCGATTCTTCCCGAAGAACGTTCCACGGTGGACTCGACATGGCATGTTCACAGGGAACACCCATTTATGCAGCACTTTCAGGCACTGTCATTGAAGTAGGATACAATAATGTATACGGAAACTATGCCATCGTAAAGCATGGCAAGACTGGTTACAAAACGCTGTACGGCCACATGAGTTCTGTAGACGTAAAACAGGGGCAGGCAGTAGTAACGTCAACACGCATCGGAAGAGTTGGAAGCACGGGAATGAGTACGGGACCTCACCTGCATTTTACAGTATATAAAAACGGACGAAGCATAAACCCTCAGGGAGTGCTGAACTAAGTTGGCACGATGACAAAAAGAGGCAATATGCGGTGCATGCCACACAGAGCCTCTTTTATGTAAATGCTGGATGTAAATCTAAATATTAGGTTTACAATTTTCACTTTAACATATATAATTTAACTATGGCGGATTTGCTTACAGACTCACAGTTTCACGAGTATAAAGATTTAATTTACAAAT
>JAFVDR010000256.1 GCA_017476165.1 Treponema sp.
ATTCCATTCCAACATCGGTTTCCCCTGTCAAATCCGCAACAAAATCGATGTTCTCCGTAGCATTTTTTTCAGAAGAATTCACGTTTTCACTTTCCATTACTGCAGAAAGAGAACCATCTGAAACAGCCTTGTCTGCATGTAAATAAGATTCTGAGCCAGCATCCTTGGATTCCCCGGACATCTTTGAAACAAGAGGAACAACATTACCTTCACTGTCCGCAGGAAAACAGACGGACACACTCACACAAGCGACAATGAGAAAAAAACAAACAGACAATGAGCCAAAAACAACTTTTACCAAATTTTCTCTCTGTGGATCCATTATGTATCTCCAAATCAAGTAATTGGCACGATTTTGTCACAAAACATTGTTTTTGGCAAGCATATTTTTGAAATATTTGCGGTTTACTACATTTTTTCTCGTTTTATTGATTTTTTTACAGTTTGAATTTCAAATTTACATACATGAAAAAAATTGAGAACAAACTTAAAAAGTATTTTTTTTCGAGGTTCCCTTAATATTTTACAACTGAGGAATCTGCAAGAATAGAATCATCCTTGCTAAAAAAAACATAGTGACCATGTTTTTGACGCAACTCGTCCATAAAAAACGCACTGTCAACACCTGTTTCAGGAGCAGGCAGTGCAAACCCCACGACAGACGAACAGTCCTTTATGCGGCGGGCACAATGTTTAAAGCTTGCAACAAAGGCATCCTTTTCATCCTCAGATGCAGGAAGCTTGTCTGCAACTGGAACAATAAATGCGAAGCATTTTTTTTCATCAAGAATCTTAAGATAGTCTCGAAAGCCTGCAAGAAATTCTTCATTGTAACTTTCCTCATTACAACCAACCTGAGTCCAACATAATTCAATACAGGAAAAGAAACCTGCATTCTGAGCTGCTTTTTCAGAGCAACACTCAGCCCCCTTCAAAACAGGACTATTCATGACAGAACACTCAGTTCCATCAAGCGCATACAGCATATTATTTTTTGACAAAAATTGCTTTTCTAATTTCATGAGGCAAGTATATCGTTTTTTTTAATCTCTGAAAATAGCAAAAACTCTTCCCTTAGTGTGCAAACACGCACGGAAGAGTTTTTTTGCGAAAAAATTATACATAATGAATAGAGGAACAGCAGAATAAACCCGTTCAGAACGCATACGGTTCTGAACAACGCTCATGAACTATTCTGTTAAAACCTTAATGACTTCGGCCTTATCTTGTGTAGTAAGAATTTGAGTACGCTTGTCGGCAGACTTAAACAAAAGACTTACTTCTGCCAAAAACTGAAGATGAGGACCTGTTTTATTTACAGGTGAAAGCGTCATAATGAATATACGGCACGGTTCCTGATCAAGACTGTCAAAATCGACAGGGTTATCTGAAATTCCTATACAAGCAACCAAATCTGAAACAGAATCGGTCTTTCCGTGAGGAATAGCAATACCGTGCTTCATACCAGTGGACATTTTTCGTTCACGATCAAGCACACATTCTTTTACAGCTTCTTTATCTGTAACTTTCCCTGCTTTTACGAGAACGTCCAGCAATTCATCAATAATTTCTTCTTTTGTAGTTCCCTTCAAGTGGAGATCTACAGTATCAAGTGTTAAAACAGTTCTTAAGTCCATACCTTTTATATTAAGTTTAGTAGCTGAAATTGTCAAGATAAAATCTTCTGAATTCCATGGCAAAACACGTACAGATTTCTTGCATTCATACCGTCACTCTCAAAACAGCTTTTCTTTCAGTTGCATCATGAATAAAAAAATGGAATCATTTTTACCCATGGTTACCCAAGAACGGCAATCAATGGATTTCAAAACTCACGAAGAAGTTTTTTGCAAAAAGCTTCAATATGAACCAACATAAATGAGCGAAACATTCATCATCAACATGAGTTGAGGCTCTTCGGTCATTAAAAAAATGTTGGACAACACTCAAACAGAGCAACTCATCCGTCAAAGGCTTCCCCTAATGCATTATCTTCTATATAATGCGCTGATATGGACAGCATACAGAAACTTGTTTCCGACATAGAGAAGGTAAAAAAACATTACCGGGCGGAACACAACAATAATTATGACGGAGAAAAAGTCTGCGAACAGATTGCCGACCTTTTCGCACGAACAAACAGAAATCTTTCATCACTTGCACAGTCTTTTGCAGACTACTGGCTCGACACCTACGTTCGCGCCAGCATGAACATACAGGACGAACCTTCTGATGACAACATCAATCGAATTGCAGCAATGCAAGCAATTCTTGATGGTAAAACAGAATACACGGACATTCTCACTACAGACGACTGGCATTCATTATGCGATGCAGTAAATGCAGAAGCAGAGGACATTCCCATAGAAACACTAAATGACCTCATGGCACTCTTTCTTGACAAGAAGGCATTCTGACAGCAATGAACAACAATCTTTACGAACAAAACTACATGCACTGCATTCAGTGCCCTCGTCACTGTGCCGTAGACAGAACGAAGCAAACAGGATTCTGCCGCGAATATGAACAAGTTAGAATTGCAACAGCATGCCTGCATTTCGGAGAAGAACCGCTCGTAACCGTTCATTCCGGAAGTGGCACCATTTTCTTTACCGGCTGCACGCTCCGCTGCTCATTCTGCCAGAACTACCAGATTTCGCAACAAGGCATGGGAACGGAAGTCTCTCAGCAGGAATTCACCCGCATGTGCCAAAAGCTTCAAGAAAAAGGTGCAGAAAACATCAACCTCATCACCGGCAGCCACCATATTCCTGTCATTGCAGCATATATACGACATGCAAAAGAAAACGGAGTAACCATTCCCTTTGCATGGAATTCAAGCGCCTACGAAAGTGTCGAATCGCTTGAGTTCCTGAAAGGACTTGTTGACATTTGGCTGCCAGACCTAAAAACACTCAACCCCCTCATGAGCAAGGAGCTATTTGGGGCAGAAGACTATCCTTCAGTGGCAAAAAAAGCCATCCGCTGGATGATTTCCACCAGCCCAATGCACATTACCACAAAAAAAAAGAACGGAGATACACGCGAGAAAATGCTTTCAGGTGTCATAATCCGACACCTCTTTTTGCCAGGAAGAATGGCTGATACAAAAATGACGCTCGACTGGCTAAAAAAGCACGCAGACACAAAAAGCTGCATTTCGCTCATGTCCCAGTACACTCCCGTTCCGTTTTCACAGGAACACAATGCATCACACATTACAGCTTTTCCAAACAGACTTGTCAATGCAGAAGAAGACAAAGAACTCAGAGCCATGATTGACGACTACGATTTCAATTACCTGTTTTATCAGGATCTGAGCGATGACACCAGCTGGTTGCCAGACTTCAACAGAAAGCAACCGTTCAGCAATAGCCTTGCTACACCAGTTTGGCATTGGAAGGAAGGATTCGTTTAAAAAAGATAAGTGCTAGAAGCGTGAACCCCTAGCACTTACTGTCCTTTCGGACAAATCGGAGAGAGTTTATCAGCTTATTTACAAGCTGTCTTTATAGTATACCAGTTGAAAAAAATTGTCAATAAAAAGCGCAAAAAAAATATAATTTTTTTTACGCTTTTTATTTTGCAATATGTATTATATAATAAAATCATATATGGAAGCGATTGCAACAGAAGACATAGACATGGATTTTAACATTTCTTCTATGAACGAAAAGTTCAACATGGATGCGCTGGACAACTGGACAACGACAATCGGTTTGATTCAGTCTGTCATCACACTCATAGAACAAACAATCCCAGACATTTCTGCACGTATATTCTACCATACTCGGGAATATCACGAATACAGGGAAATTGACAAAGAAGGTGTCATTTCCATTCCCGATGACTCCATATTGATAGGATGCCTTTCTATGGTTTCGGAACCGATTTCCTTGCAAAAGTTTTTTGCAGATTTTCAAATTGAGGATCCCATCATAGCAGAGATACTGAAGTCCGCTTATAAAGGACAGGAAATAGTTCCCATAGTACATGGATTTGACTTACTTGCCTTCATACTGATTTGCAAAGAAGGAAACGGAGAGCCAACAGAACAAATAGAATTTTCAGCGGAAAACATTACTTTCCTTACAAATCTTGCTTCCAGGCTAAAAATCAATTTGTATGCAGCTTCCATTGCCGACAAACGGCAGCGGGAACTACTGCAGATGACACAATATCCGTTTGTATTGCAACGGCATGACTCGCTGAAAAAAGTCTACGATGAAATGCTGGAAGACCTTGCATCGCAGATTCATTTTGACAAGGGAATTGCCTATGCATTCGATGAAGACAGAAACATTCTGTCTCCATTTGTGGTCAAGAACATTGACCAACCGGATTTTGAGTTGCGCCCCGGCCAGGGAATTTCGGGACAGGTGTTTGAAGGCGGAAAATCCATTTTTGTTCCAAACAGAGTACTGCACCCGTCATACTCCATTTTGCGTGAAGAAAAGTTCATAGACGGTTCATTTATCAGTGCTCCATTCGGCAATGAAAAGACTCGATTCGGCGTTATTACGCTCATACGGAGCCAGAACAACAAAAAGTCTTTCAGCGTTGAACACAGGTACATGCTCGAAATTGCAGCAGCTTTCATTGCAAGTGAAATTTCAAACCGTCAGTTGTTCGCCAAGCTGGATGCAAGCAATTTCAACATGGTGGAATCACTTACACGAGCTCTGGAAGCAAAGGATGCGTATACCGAAGGTCATTCGGAACGCGTTACAAAGTATTCCGTTGCCATTGCAAAAAAACTTGGCTACCCCGAAGACAAAATTCATTACATACGCTATGCAGCAATGCTGCATGACATTGGTAAAATCGGCATAGCAGATGCAATCATCAACAAACCGGGAAGATTGAACGATGACGAATACAACGCCATCAAGAGCCACACCGAAATCGGCTACAGGATTCTTTCGGTCAATCCATTTTTTAAAGATGTAAAAGATTATGTACGGTATCACCACGAAACCTTAAACGGCAAAGGATATCATCACAAGAAGGAAGGCGAATATCCTGAAGAAGCCATGATTATAAGCTGTGCAGACATTTTTGACGCACTGAACACAGACCGTCCATACCGAAAAGCCCTCAGCAAAGAAATAATCATGCAGGAAATGGAAAAAAACGTAGATGTTCACTATAAGCGCGAGATGCTTGACGCGCTCATAGAAATCTTGAAAGAAGAAAAACAGCTGTAGGCGGCATTCCCTACAGTCAGTTACTGTAGATTCAATTCTGGCTCATACTCATCATGCTGCTTTTGAAGCATGTCCATGACATGGTCTATCATCCTTTGCTTTGGATCCTCCTCGCCTTCGGGGAGAGATGCAATGAAGTTCTTTCTGAACGGCTTGCATTCAATGACAGGACTCGCCGAACAAATCATTTTGGCAGGAGCAATTAAATCGTGCAGCATGTCTTCGTCCTGCAATTCGAGCATCAGACCGTTGATGCTGACCAAAATGACAATGTCAAACAGACGGAGATAGCTATCTATTTCACGCAATCCTCTTTTCGTTTCAGGATGTCCC
>JAFVDR010000257.1 GCA_017476165.1 Treponema sp.
CCCCCAATGTCTTCCGAAGTCTTTGCAGCAGGAGCGCCTTCATCAGGAATGCTGGCCAAATCATTATCATCAGCAGGAGGTGTTTCATCATCGTCTGGCATGGACAATTCATCGGGGAGTTCAGAACTCAAATCAACCGTTTGGGAAGTTCCATCCGGTACTTCTGAAAATTCTGCACTGGCCGCGTCCATGTCAAAATCAGTGGTTACAGGAGCATCTGCATTTTCTGCAAGAGAGTCAAGCTTACTGTTAAAATCTTCCATTCTAGAAGATTCTGATGTTCCATCCGCAGATGGGATATCTGACGATGTGACATCCTCGGATGCATTGTCAGCACCTGCAGGAATTGCAGACTCGGAGAAATCATCGTCAATCACAGAAGAAACGCCAACAGTACTGTCCGACGGCTCATCGATGGCACCAGCATCTTCTTCAGAAGGTGTATCCGTAAACTGCAGCAGGGCATCCAAATCCATATCTTCTATCGGAGTTTCTTTTGGTTCAGGGTCTGGTTCCGGCTCAGGATCTTCAAATTCACTTAAATCGGTATCGTCTAAACTCAGGTCAGCAGCAGTATTCAAAATATCGGAAACATCAGGAAGGACAACAGGAGCAGGAGAACTTGCATGAGAGCTGTCAGTTTTTTTAGATTCAGAAGAAGTTTCCCCCGTAATTGCAGAAAAATCATATTTTTCACGTTCACGCTCTGCAGCAGCAGCTTCTGCCTGTGTAATTTCGTCTTCTGAAAGTTGAGGAATTCCATCAGCAAAATCTTCAGAGTCATCCCTGTCTTCTACATTCTTTGGAATAGGAACACGAACAGGCTTTTCCCCCCGTGCTGTACGAATCTTCAATTCGTCTCCCAAAGCTAATATATCTCTATTAAACTGTTCAAGCTGACTTAATCCTGGCATAACCTGTTTATTATACTCCGCAAATATGTATTATTTCAAGTTCAATATCGGAATAAAATAATTTGAGTATAAGAAGAAGTTGCAAAACATTTTGCATCACAACCAGCACAGGAAAAAACTTGCATCAGCAGCATAAATAGTAGTAAAATAATGCAAAAAGGAGTACGATAATCACAGTATGAACAGGAAATTTTTGTACGGACTAGCTGCAGCGGTCTGCCTGCTGACGTTTCCCCTTTTTGCAAAAGGTGCACCAGCTCCAACTGAAGAACAACTCAGCTACGCAGAAATAGTTCCGCAAATAAAAGAAGTAAAGGCTCCCTATCTGAAGGGCGATTACCTCATCTTTACGGCAGAAACAACTGCCCGCTATGTGGGGATTGCCTTTGATTTTGAGAATTTCCACACCATTCATCCATATCAAATTCACAACACCTATGATGACAACCACGAGGTAGAAAGTTCTCTCCTTTTTTTCATTCTTAAGCTCAACAAAAACCAAAAGGACATTAAATACCGCATTGTCGTAGACGGACTATGGACACTCGATCCAACCAATCCTCGCCAAATGTATGATACCAACACTGGTCTTGTATTGTCTCAGGTAGATGCAACAAGAACGATTCCTCCTGCTACAGAAGTTATCGAAAAAACAAGAACGGTTCGTTTTGTCTATACAGGCAAGACAGGCCAGCAAATTCGTGTCGGTGGCAGCTTTACAAATTGGGACAGCTGGATATACGAAATGCAAGAAGTGCAACCCGGACTCTATGAATTTGAACTTTCCCTTCCACCTGGAACATATCAATACGCATACTATACAGGAGTTTCTTCTTTTGTAGACAGGACAAATCCCGAACGATGCTATACGAAAGACGGAAAAGAAGCATCCCTCATTGTCATAAAGTAAAGGCAACCTCAAAAAAAACCGCTGACAGCGACTGTTTAGGTTGCCGTAGATTTTTGAACCCGTGCACTGCAGCAGCTATGTTGCATGCAACGAAGTTGCTCAATTACGGGTTTCAAAACACACACCTTCAACGTTCCAATTAGAATTTAAATCCCTTCGGAAGCTTGAATCCTTTCGGCAGGTTCATGTTGCCCAACTGAGACAAATCCATGCCACCTGCTGCACCACCCATCATCTGGTTCATGAGCCTAGCCTGTGCACCACGATTGCGGGTAAGTTTTTTCATTGTAAGCTTTGTTTTTTCAAACTGTTTCAAAAGCTTGTTTACTTCCTGCACGGACGTTCCACTACCCTTTGCAATTCGTTTTCGGCGGCTCGGACCAATAATCAGATGGTTCATGCGCTCTTTCATGGTCATGCTCTGAATGATGGCTTCCTGATGTTTCAAGCCTGCCTTGTCTATCTGATCTTCACTAATCTGCCCTGCAAGTCCCGGCATCATGTCAATAATCTGCTGCATGCTGCCCATTTTCTTTACGGATTGAAGTTGTTCCAGCATATCCTGAAGCGTAAATTCATTGCGCATCATCTTCTGCTGCATCTTCAAGGCTTCTTCTTGATTTACCGTTTCCTGTGCCTTTTCCACAAGAGAAACGACATCACCCATGCCCAATATGCGGCTTGCAATACGGTCTGGATGGAACTGCTCAAAGTCCTCCGTTTTTTCACCCGTACCAATAAAGAGGATTGGCTTGTCTGTAATGGATTTAAGGGAAAGGGCTGCACCACCACGTGCGTCAGAGTCAAATTTGGTGAGGATAACGCCAGAAAGCCCAAGCTGCTCATCAAAACTCTTTGCAATTTCAACAGCATTCTGACCAGTCATTGCATCTGCAACAAGGATGGTCTCTACAGGATTCATTGCCTTTTTTACGGCAACAAGTTCCTTCATCATGTCTTCGTCAATCTGAAGGCGACCTGCCGTATCTATGATGATGGTATCAAGACCGTTCTTTTTTGCATAGTCAACAGCATTCTTTGCAATCTTGACAGCATCTTTGGAACCGTCTTCCTTATAGACAGGAACATTTATTTTTTGTCCAAGGACACACAGCTGTTCAATGGCGGCAGGACGCACAAGGTCACAGGCAACAAGGAGCGGACGCCTTCCGTCTTTCTGCAACCGGTATGCAAGCTTGTGGGCGGCAGTCGTCTTACCGGCACCCTGCAAGCCAAGAAGCAGGACTACGGACTGTGTATCAGGACCTTTCAATGCCAAATCGGTCTTCTTGTCGCCCAGCATTGCTGTAATTTTGTCATAGATAATCTTTACAAACTGCTGGCCGGGGTCTACAGCCTTTAATACTTTTTCTCCCTTGGCTTCTTCTATTGTTGCATTGACAAAGCGGCGTACAACACGAAGGTTGACATCGGCTTCCAGCAGAGCCATTTTTATCTGCTCAACTGTTTCCTCAATGTTTTTTTCCGTAATGGTAGACTTTCCGCTCAAAGTGCGGACAATATCACTAAACGTTCCTGTAATCTTTTCTAACATGTTACAACTCCATTAGGTTTATCAGACAATAAAACTCTTTTTCAGCTGGTCGCCGGCATTCATAATCAAATTGTTCAAACTCTCGGAAGGCGTTTCTTCTTTGTTCAAAACACGATACAGAGTGTCGCAGATTGGAAGCCGCAAGCCTTTTTTTTCTGCAATTTCATGCACATACTTGCAGGCAATGGCACCTTCCGACAGATAGCCAATTTTATGAACGTTCGCAATCAAGTCATCCAAGTTTTTGAACTGCGAAAGAATGTCCGTTTTTATGATGTCCTGCCTGAACCTTCTGTTTCTGCCAAACTTCGACTTGCAGGTAACATCCAAATCGCCAACACCACTTACAGACGTAAAGGTTTCCGCATGCGTTGCACCCATGGCAAAACCGATTTTCTGAATTTCATTCAAGCCGGCTGCCATCAAAAGACTTTCCGCATTATCCCCGAACGCAGGACTTTTTTCTGCAATGGCATCGAGACCTCCGTAGACAACTGCTATGACATTTTTTACGGCAGCGCACACCTGCACTCCTATCACATCAAATGATGCATAGGCAAGAATTCCCGGAACACGCAGCAGATTACGAACGGCAATAGCATTCCGGTGATGGTTGCTTGCCGAAATCAAACCTGTTATCTTACCGAGGGCAACCTCTTCTGCATGGCTTGGACCGGCAACATAGACCGTGCAATCCTTATAGCAGGAAGGCAGAACTGATTCCATCGTATCAAGAACAAAAGCCGGTCCATCCGGAGAAGGAACAAACCCTTTTGTAAGGGATGCAATGATTGTCTTTCCAGATTGAATTGACGGAACATCGGCAAACTTCTGTATTGTAGAAGCAAGATAGAGCGAAGGACTCGCAAGAATGAGAAAATCTTTAGCAGAAGCAACAGACCGTATGTCGTTTTCAGCGCGAAGAAAATCATGCAATCTATATCCCGGCAAATAGCGTTTGTTTTCATGCTGGCTGTTGATGGATTCTACGACATCTTTTTCCAATGCCCAAACAACGACATCATGACCACCACGAGAAACTGCTGTTGCCAAAGCAGTTCCCCATGCTCCTGCTCCTATAACGCCAACTTTACAACTATCCATAGCATACAATCCTTATAAAAAGAACCAGTCTGAAAAGACTGGTTTCAACGTTCGCAGAACTATCGTTCTCAGAACCAATGGGAGTTCGCATCATCCCATTCATACAGTTCTTCAGGCTTAAAGAAAAGGTTTATTTCGCGTTCAGCACTTTCAGGGCTGTCGCTTGCATGAATGATATTGTGCTGCGTGTGCATGCAGAAATCTCCGCGGATTGTTCCAGGAGCAGCTTCAGAAGGCTTTGTAGAGCCTGTAAGCTTGCGGACGAGAGTAACACAGTCATCGCCTTCCCATACCATTGCAATGACAGGACCACTCGTTATGTAGTCCACCAAATCTCTATAGAAAGGCTTTTCCTTATGCTCTGCATAGTGATTTTCAGCAAGCTCAGCAGAAATTTTCATCATTTTTAGGCCAATAAGCTTTAGCCCCTTCTTTTCAAGGCGATTGATAACCTCGCCAACAAGCCTGCGGTGCAAAACGCCCGGCTTTACCATAGTAAAACATCTTGTACTCATTGTGTTAAAATAGCAGAAACGTGCAGTTTATGCAATAGACAAAAGCACAGCCTGCATTGCAAGCTGTGCTTGTACGAAATCCTTGGAAAGACCAGTACGCTTAGAACGGCAGATGATATGTCATGCCAATACTTGTCATGAAAAGATCTTTTGAAAGATTAAACATTTTCTTATAGTCTTCTACGTCAAAGTAGTACACCCACATTCCTGCGGCCGTAAGGGTAAGGTTTTCGACAGGGAAAATTTCCACTCCTCCACCGATGCAGATGCTGTCCAGAACAGGAGAGAACGGACTGTTAGAGTCTTCATTAGTTCCCTGCTTTGAATATGCGAAGCCCAGGCTTGCCCCTACTCTTTCATTGATCTTGTAGTCTGTGCCGAATGCAAATTCGAACGAATTGTTATAATCGTTTTCGCCGAGTACAGAATTCATCTCAGACTGCTTGTTGAAGTAATAGTTGAAGCTGAA
>JAFVDR010000258.1 GCA_017476165.1 Treponema sp.
AACTATGTGCACCTCATGCCTCTGTTCGACTGCCCTAAAGGAGAAAATGACGGAGGGTATGCAATAAGCTCGTACCGAAAGGTGCAGCCGAAACTGGGCACAATCGAAGACCTCCGTTATGTCGCCCAAGAGTTTCACAAAAACGGCATCCATCTTGTGCTGGATTTTGTGTTCAACCACACAAGCAACGAACACGAATGGGCAAAAAAAGCCCTTCGTGGCGATGCAAAATACAAAAACTTCTATTTCATGTACAAAGACAAGGATGAAGTTGACACGTGGAATGCAACACTGCGCGAAATATTCCCTACTGTCCGCAGGGGGTCTTTTACGTACCTCGAAAAACAAAAGAAATGGGTATGGACGACATTCAACTCGTTTCAGTGGGATCTAAACTATTCAAACCCAGAAGTATTTCTTGCCATGTGCGAGGAAATGCTTTTCATAGCAAACCTTGGTGTCGATGTACTGCGGCTAGATGCCCTTGCGTTCGTGTGGAAGGAAAAAGGCACTGTGTGCGAAAGCCTGCCAAAGGCGCACACCGTCATTCAGGCATTCCAGTATGTTGCACGAATAGCCTGCCCTTCCCTGCACTTTAAGAGCGAAGCAATTGTACATCCAGACCAAGTAATACAGTACATAAACCAAGACGAATGCTGTTTGAGCTACAACCCCCTTCAGATGGCTCTGTTCTGGTCTACCGTAGCAACACGTGACACACGCTTGCTCACCCTGTCCCTAAAAAAAAGATGGTATATACCAAAGAACTGTGCGTGGATAAACTACATACGCTGCCACGATGACATCGGATGGACATTCAGCGATGAAGATGCAGCACAATTAGGCATAAACGGCTACATGCACAGGCAGTTCCTGAACAAATTCTTTACAGGACGGTTTGACGGAACCTTCGGAGCCGGAGAACCATTCCAGCTAAATCCATCCACAGGAGACTGCCGCATCTGTGGTACAATGGCAAGTCTTGCAGGACTCGAACAGGCAGAAAAGACAGGAAACTTTGACTGGCGGCTCATGGCAATTGCACGCATAAAAATGATGTATGCAGCACAGTTTGCACTGCCAGGCATTCCCCTCTTGTATGCAGGAGACGAAAAGGCAATACTCAACGACTATTCGTACCGCGAAGACCCCACTAAACGGGATGATTCTCGGTGGGTGCACAGAATCAAGACTGACTGGGAGCATTCGGCAAAGTATGCCTCACAAAAAGAAATTGCAGACTACCTCAAAGACATCATCAATGTACGAAAGAGTGAACCGATGCTCGGGGGCGAAAACATTACATTCTATGATGTACAGGACAGCAGGGTGTTTGCATTCCGCAGAGACACAATTCACGTTGTCATAAACTTTTCTGACAGTCCTGCACGATTTATGATAGATGCATGGTCTGAAAACAGCACGGATCTGCTTTCTGGAAGGGTATTCGCAAATCATGAAGCACAGGAACTTGAACCGTACGAAGTTCGCTGGTTAAAAGAAAACATTCAGTAACGAAGAGAGGAATATATGAAATTTGCAACAGATAGATTCGGAAACTCGGATACATCTCGAAACGAAACGCTTTTCACGCTCGGCAACGGAAATATCGGTTTTCGTGGGGATACCGAAGAAAAAAGCGGCACAAACCACAAGGGAACGTACATCAACGGATTTTATGACAGCGAAAGCATTCTGTACGGAGAAAATGCCTATGGATATGCAAAGAACCATGAAACCATACTGAATCTTCCAGACCCAAAGCGCATAGAAATGACCGTAAACAGCCATGATTTTGACATGACTGGAAAAGACGGAGAGGTGACGGCATTCAAGCTGGAACTAGATGAAGATTCCGGCATTTTGACCCGAACAACATCATGGCATGACAGACAGGGCAGCTCAATAGACCTGCTGAGCAAGAGACTTGTTTCCTTTGTGCATCCAGACTGTGCTGTCATCAGCTACAGCGTCACAAACACTTCCCAGAAAAACGAACACATAAAACTTACTTCTTACATAGACACAACGGCGGAAAACATTCTTGCAGAAGTTGATCCACGAATAGGAGCAAAGTTCCGCCACAAACCGCTCATTGTGGACGGCACAAACAGCATTGAAAACGGTACTGACAGCGTACTGGAATTTTCAGCCCACACAGCATGCAGCGGTCTTTTCTTAAGCGGCACAGCAATAAACCAATTGCAGGTGTCTGGGGAAAAGATAAAATGGACACATTCAGCGGCAATCGACAATGTACCGCAATGTACGGCAGAGTTCGATTTACAGGAAGGGGAATCATTTACTCTGCTTAAATTTATCGCATACTCATGGGACAACACATCGAACGGTCTTGTAGAAAAAGCAAAGTCTGAATGTACAACTTTTGCCACCCAGGGATTTGACAAAGCCTGTGAAGAACAAAAAGCATTCTTGTCAGAATTTTGGAGTGTTGCACGCATCAACATAGAAGAATCAACTGTTCCTGACAAAGGAGCATCCTCTACAGAAGAAGCACTGCAGTTCAATCTGTTTCACCTGCTGCAGTCTGCAGGACGGAGCGGCAAAGTAAGCATTGCTGCAAAGGGGCTTACATCAGAAGGATACGAAGGTCATTTCTTTTGGGATACGGAGAGTTACGTATGCCCAGTCTTTACCTACACAGCTCCGGCAGTGGCAAAAAAACTGTTGGAATATCGGGCATCCATTTTGGACAAGGCAAAAGCACGTGCCAAGGAAATGAGTCTAAAAGGGGCACTCTATCCGTGGCGGACAATAAGCGGAGAAGAAACGAGTGCATACTTTCCTGCAGGCACGGCGCAGTACCACATCAATGCCGACATCATGTTTGCATTGAACAGATATTTGAATGCACACGAAACTGACGAAGGCTTTGACAAAGTCGCCGTACAGGAAATGGCTGCTGAAACGGCAAGGATGTATGCCTCTTTGGGAAGCTATACTCCGCACAAGGGAGGAGCATTCTGCATAAATGATGTAACAGGCCCAGACGAATACACAGCCATAGTAAACAACAATGCATTTACAAACCTGATGGCACGTGAAAACCTTGAAATATCGGTTGCACGTTCGGGGAACGCTTCTTCTGAAGAAGAAAAAAAGGAATGGGCGCAGGCAGCACAGAAGATGTACATTCCGTTCGACAGGGAAACTGCCGTTTACCCGCAGGACGACAGCTTTATGGATAAGGCAGACTGGGATTTTGCAAACACCCCGAAAGAAAATTATCCGTTACTGCTGCACTATCACCCTCTCGTCATATACAGGCACAGGGTTCTGAAACAGCCCGACTTTGTGCTTGCACAATTCTTGCTGAGCAGGCGGTTTACGCTTGCAGAAAAGATACGAAACTTTCATTTTTACGAGCGATACACAACAGGAGACTCCTCTCTGTCGCACTGCATCATGAGCATCATGGCCGCTGAAACAGGAGACAGCACAAAAGCCTTGGACTACTTTAACAAGACGGTTCGCATGGACATTGACGATGTAAACGGCAACAGCAAGGACGGCATTCACACAGCATGCATGGCTGGCAGCTGGATGGGCATCGTTTACGGCTTTGCAGGATTCCGCGATTACGGAGGTCTCTACTCGTTCAATCCGAAACTTCCTGAAAGCTGGATAAAGGCAAGCTTTTCCCTTGCAATCAAAGGCTGCATCGT
Source organism: Treponema sp. (assembly GCA_017476165.1). Classification (GTDB taxonomy): domain Bacteria; phylum Spirochaetota; class Spirochaetia; order Treponematales; family Treponemataceae; genus Treponema_D. Next base: position 3,687 of record JAFVDR010000258.1, read on the forward strand.
AGACATCGTACTTACACAAGACAATGCAACATACACGCTCAGAAAAGGTTCAAAACTGGACTTGGTGCACAGGAACGAAGCATTCACAATTGCAGCAGGGGAAAGCAAGACGTTCAGTCTCAAAAAGAAACTGGGTGCTGTACTGTTCGACCTTGACGGCGTAATAACCGACACAGCTCCGCTGCACTATCAGGCATGGAAAGAAATGGCAGATGCAGAAGGTCTAAAGTTTGACAAAGAGATGAATAAAAAACTTTTAGGCATTTCAAGAGAAGAGTCTCTTGCAGTAATTCTTTCAGAAAATAAAGTTGAGTGGACTGCAGAAAAAAAAGCAGAACGCTGTACACAGAAAAATGAAAGATACAAGGAACTTCTAAAAGGATTAACAGAAAAAGACATTCTGCCGGGCATCCTGCCACTTTTAAAAGAGCTAAAGGCTCACAACATTCCTGCAACGCTTGCTTCAAGCAGCAAGAACGCTCCTGCAGTGCTTGAATACCTTGGCATAAGTGAATACTTCACGGCAATAGCAGACGCTGCGCATGTACAAAAAGCAAAACCAGAAGCAGACATTTTCCTTGAGGCTGCAGAAAAGTCAGGAGCATGGTATAATGATTGCGTTGGAATCGAAGATGCCGAAGCTGGAGTAGAAGCCATCAAAAAAGGAAGCCTTACTGCCGTGGGAATAAGTCCTGATAAATCGCTTAAAAAAGCAGACATGCAGGTAACTTCAACAGCAGAACTGACGTATGAAAGATTAAAGACTTTAATGGAGGACTAAAATGAAAAAATATGATGTTGTCGCATTGGGCGAAATACTTATAGACTTTACATACTCAGGAACAAATGCAGAGGGGAAAAAGATATATGAAGAAAACCCAGGAGGAGCACCTGCAAACTGCGTATGTGCAGCAGTAAAGCTTGGAGGCAAAGGTGCATTCATTGGCATGACAGGTCACGACTCTTTTGGAGAAGACACAAGAGCCGTACTGAATAGTCTTAACGTAGATACAAGTGGCATGAGGTACTGCGACAATCAGCACACAACGCTTGCTTTTGTTAGCCTTGCATCGAATGGGGAGCGCACATTCAGCTTTTGCCGCAATCCAGGAGCAGACACTCAGATAAAGCCAACAGATCTGGACATAGACATGCTTGAAAACGCAAGGATTTTGCACATAGGTTCTCTTTCGCTTACAGACGAACCTGCAAAAAGTA
>JAFVDR010000259.1 GCA_017476165.1 Treponema sp.
CTCGGTTCAGATGTCATTCTTGATGCTGCCATAAACAATCAAACTGATGGAGTAAAGGAAAAGATTGATGTCCTTTTAAAACAACACTTCAAGCCTGAGTTTCTGAATAGAATTGATGAAATAATTATGTTTAACAGTCTTGGAAGAGATCACATAAAGAATATTGTCCGTCTTCAGCTGAAGCATGTTGAAAAGCGTCTTGAAGAACGAAGACTTTCGATTAAGTTTGATGATGATGCTGTGGAATTCATTTCAACTGTTGGATATGATCCAGCTTTTGGAGCACGTCCTGTAAAAAGAGCTGTTCAGATGTATGTAGAAAATCCTCTTGCAAGGGAAATTCTTTCTGGAAAGTATGCGGACAATGCCGTTATTACGGTGAAATGTTCGCCTGACGGTAATGCTCTTGTATTTCATTAATTTTTTATATATCATAAGGATAAATAGGATATAACTGTGAGAAAAAAAATACTGATGATCCTGCTTGTCCTTATGATGTTTTGTGTCCATTTGAATGCGGGCACTGGTATCGGTGCTCAAGTTGGTCTGATACCCCCGTTATTTAATATAGATGCTGCTCAGACATTTTCTGCTACCATAAAGACTGACAGGATTCCTTTTGTTTTTTCAGCAAGAATCCAGCTTGAAGACAAAAAGTTTTCTGGTGCAGGTTTTTCATCGGACATGTGGCTGGCAAATCCTGTCATTGGGCATTCAATCATCCATTTCTATTATGGCCCAGGTTTGACAGTCGTTTACTTTCCAAAAATTGACAGGAATGAGTTTTCTCAGGTCGCACAGCTTTTTGCAGCTACTCGCTTTGTAACCGGTATAAATTGTTTTCTTACTGATTTTTCAGAAATATATGCACAGGCTGCTGTAGAGCCTGGCGTCGTCTTCCATGAAAAAGACGGTGTCAAATTCAGAATAGTGTTTCCTATCGAAACTGGAATCCGCATTTGGTTTTAAGAAATTCTACCGCTTCTGTCATTTCTTCCTTCAAGTGCCATGGAGGGTTAATGATGAGCATACCACTTCCATGTAAATGAGCTTTTGATTCTTCGGGTATGTCATTGGGATTCATGAGCGTTAATTCACATCGAAAGCTTTCGCACGGCATTGTTCCGAGTTTTGAATAATCTTCAAGGGCTGACAGCATTTGTGCAGTCTCATTTTTTCTGCGCGCAAGCAGTGGATACCATAATGCAATGATTGCAGTGTTCCATTTTTTTCGCACCATTTTTAGGGAATTCGTTACATTATTGTAATCACTGTCATCTTCATAACTTGGATCACACAGTACGAGCCCCCTTTTTATTTGTGGTGGGGTGAGTGCATTGAGTTGTTCGTAGCTGTCTGCATTGCATAATATTGTTTTTGCTTCTGCAGGTGTTTCCTGTTCATTCCTTAACAGAGGCATTTCAAGCAGCATTTGCAGTTTAGCAACTGCCTGCGGATGTTTTTCAATAATAAAGTGACGGTCTCCTTTCCTTAGAAACAGGCGTTCCAATTCTACGCTGCCTGCATACAAATCCTGATCATAATATGATTTTTCCAATGCAAGGTAGTCAGCAATGACTTCTGGTAGATTTTTCATTCTTCCTGCAGAATTCATGATTTTTTTTATGCCTGAGTCAGCTTCACCTGTCTTTAATAGACGTTCATCAGTCAAAGCAAATCTTCCAGCGCCTGCATGGCTGTCAATAATTGTAAATGGCTTGTCTTTTTTGCATAATGACCGCAGAATTCGCACCAGACAAATGTGTTTTAAGATGTCTGCATGATTTCCTGCATGATATTCATGTTGATAAGATAGCATGAATGGAAGTCTAAAGATATTGTGAGTTTTTGTCTAGTATGGGAAAAAAAGAAAAAAAGCTCTTCATAAAGAAGAGCCTTAGGTCGGGATGACAGGATTTGAACCTGCGACCCTCTGGTCCCAAACCAGATGCGCTACCAGCTGCGCTACGTCCCGAAGATGAATGGAGGATGACGGGATCGAACCGCCGACAACCTGGGTGTAAACCAGGTGCTCTCCCAGCTGAGCTAATCCTCC
>JAFVDR010000260.1 GCA_017476165.1 Treponema sp.
CTCTTTTCTTTGATATTCATTCATCAAAAGCAAAACAGTTTGGTTTTTGCATGAACATAGACAGTAAAAGAAAACTAACTTTCTGCGGAGATGAACCTCTTTCGCATTTTTGTGAACAATATGCAGCAGCGAGCGAGTGGCTTTTACATGAAGCTTTCTGCCTTTATTCTGAATCAGAGATTTTTGATCCATATGAGAAGCATCACTCTACTGTAAAAGATGCCTGTGAAAAAGCTGAGGCTCTTGGCATTAAGAATCTTCTCTTGTATCACACAGAGGACAAGAACCTTGCAAACCGTAAAAAATTGTATCTGGAAGAAGGACAAAAGTATTACAAAGGGAAACTGTGGATTCCAGATGATTTTGAAACAATAGAACTGTAAAGCTCTGGTAAAAGCGCCCCAGTGCGGGCGTCCACATAACATACAATATGGTGCAGGGCAAACGCATTACAGATTCTGCAAGGCATAAAGCAGACATTTTTCATTTCTTGAACAGAGAGTCCGTTTGTTGCCTATTGTAAGATTCTTCTTTTTTGTTGCAACAGGCAAATCCAATCCCTTTAGCAGTTTCATATCAAGTTTTCTTATAATATTCAAATTCTGTGCCACAATGCAACGCCCGCTAGCATTGTATATCTTTTCTTACCCTGCAATAATCCTCATCAAAAACAGTATCTAATACCCAGTGCAGGTTGTTTTCAATGCTCTAGTGTGCCCTCACGGCCTTTGCCGCAAGATTTACATCCGTGAGGCTTGTAATAAAATATCTCAGTTCCGTGGACTCACCGTCCTTTGTCAGCCTGCTGCTTCTGACCATGCCGATGCCACGGAGATTCTTCCACCCGTCTTTTTCCGCAAGCCATTTCAGGTTCGTGTAAAGATAGTAATCACGCTTCTCAATACGCCCGTGGTCTTTCTCGACACCGCAGGAGAGTTTTTGAATCCCGTACTGCTCACAATATTTTTCGTCCATCTCATGATTGAAGAAGTCTTTTACGTCCTCATGGATTTTTTCCTGATTTCCCTGTAGTGAAAAAAGGTAATCTGCTTTCTTTTATGTAATCTTCTCCGCTATTTTCTTCTGGCAGCCCATTGCATCTATGGTGACTATGAGTCCTTTAAGCTCCAAAAGTTCCAGAAGCTCCGGGATTGCAGTTATTTCGTTTGATTTCTCCTCAGTTTTTACCTGCCCGAAGCAGATTCCCATCGAGCTTGCGAATGCGGAGACGACATGTGCGGCTTTATGAGACTTTGATTCATCATTATGATTTTTATATTCAGACCGCCTGATTGTTTTTCCGTCTATGGCTATGATTTCTTTCTCCGGAATCAGAGAACCGAATGTCTCCCGTGTGTAGGCAGCCAGTGCTTTTTCGAGCTCCTTTCCGTCAATGCCGGCAAGGACTCTGAGAATTGTATCGGTACTTGGAATTCCGTTTGGAAGCTCGAGATATTTCCTGAGCATTTCTTCGCTGACTTCCGCGCTGAAATGTATTTCTTCAATATCTTTACAGCCAGTCAAATAACCTATCAGCACAATCATTAAAATATCGCACAGGTTA
>JAFVDR010000261.1 GCA_017476165.1 Treponema sp.
GTTTGATTTGAGCCATTCTTCGAGGGCTTCGCACTTTTTACTTTCCCCATCGCCACCACTTTCAGGAGCTATTGCCTGAATGCCAGTAAGGAGCGTTTCCAGCTGAACCATCTCTGAAGTATGGGACTCTATATATGATTGCAATGCAGAAAATTCCTGCGATACCTGTGTCATAGTAACCTCCATAATATGAAGCTATGGTATCACAAAAAAAGAGTGCCTACAACAGAAGGTAAAAAAATTATTGACAAAAATAAATGTTCTGCTATACTAAAATAAAGACAGGCAACCGATTGCCTGATAAAAAAGGAGGATTCTCGGAATCATGAAAAGATTTTTATTGACAATTGCAGCAACAGCAGCTTGTGCAGCAGTATTAACTGGCTGTGGCGGCAAAAAAGATGAAGGTGCAGCTTCAACAGGAAAAGCAGACGCATCAAACAAACTCGTTGTATGGTCATTCACAGATGAAATTGAAGGTCTCATCAACGATTACTACAAACCAGCACATCCAGATGTAGAAGTAGAATATTCATTTACACCTACAGATCAGTTCCCAAACAAGCTTGACCCAGTTCTTGCATCTGGACAGGGAACCCCAGACGTATTCGGTCTTGAAAACGCATTCGTTCGCAAGTACATCGAATCAGGTCTTCTTCTTCCACTTGATGATGTATACGAAGAAGTAAAGGGAAAGATGGCTGACTATCCTATGAAGATAGGTTCTTACGATGGTCACGTATACGGTATGGCATGGCAGGTATGTCCAGGTGCCCTCTTCTACAGAAGAAGCCTTGCAAAGCAGTATCTTGGAACAGACGATCCAGCAGAAGTTCAGAAGTATGTAAAGGATCTTGACACATTCATGAGCACAGCAGAATTGCTCAAGAACAAGTCAGGCGGAAAGTGTGACATCATTTCTACAACAGACGATATGCTCATGCCTTACAAGGGAGCTCGCAAACAGCCTTGGGTAGTAAACGACAAGCTCGTTATTGACCCAGCAATGGACAAGTACATGGATATGTGTAAGACACTCCATGACAAGGGATACGAAGGACGCGTAGACCAGTGGTCAGAAGGTTGGTATGCAGGTATGAAGGGAACTTTGAAGGATGAAAAGGGAAATCCTGTAGAAGTATTCTGCTACCTCTTGCCTACATGGGGTCTCCACTATGTTCTTAAGACAAACGCTCCAGATACAGCTGGAGACTGGGCAATGTGTGAAGGACCAGCAAATTACTACTGGGGTGGTACTTGGGTAGCTGCATACAAGGGAACAAAGAATCCAAAGGCAGCAAAAGAAATGATCAAATACATTGCTACAGACGATACATACCTCGAAGCTTATGCAAAGAAGTCTGGAGATACAGTTGGTAACCTTAACGTACAGAACAAGATTAAGGATACATTCTCTGAACCATACCTTGGTGGACAGAACCACTATGCAGCATTCTGCGAAATGGCAAAGGGAATCGATGGTAGCCTTATCCAGGGTTCAGACCAGCAGATTGAACAGTTGTTCAGCGAAGCTGTAAAGGCTTACAAGAACGGTGAAAAATCTAAGGATGCAGCACTCAATGACTTTAAGTCACAGGTTGCATCAACACTGGGATACTAACATATCCTAAATCAGCAGGGTAAAACCTGTTGATTTTCAAGAAAAGTGCAGTTTGTGAATAGCATTCATTCCGGCTGCACTTTTTTTATACCTTGTTCGCGTAAAGGAGGATACGACGTGAGTAACACATCAAAAATACAGGCACGGACAAACCGCTACGGATACCTGTTCTGTGCGCCTTTCATCATTACATTCTTAATTTTCAGTCTTTGGCCAATCATTTATACATTCATGCTGTCCTTTGGAGACTTGAAAGGACTTAAAACAAACTTTTCATTCATCGGGTTTGCACAGTTTGCAAAACTCATAAAAGACAAATATTTCTGGGGTGCCGTAGGAAACACATTCATCCTGTGGGGATTCAACTTTGCACCACAGCTGGGAATTGCACTGATGTTTGCAATTCTTCTTACAGACGTAAAACTTGACTTGAGGGGAAAAGGCCTTTTCAGAGCTCTTTTCTATTTACCAAACCTTTTGACGGCAACATCAGTTGCCATCCTGTTCCGAAGCCTGTTCGGATATCCAGTTGGACCGGTAAACCAGTTTTTGCTGAAATACTGCGGTGCAACAGAAGCATTCAACTTTTTCAGAAGCGTTCCTGCATCACGTGCAATCGTTTCATTCATCCAGTGGTGGATGTGGTGTGGACAGACGCTCATCCTGCTCATGGCAGGCATTACAAGCATTTCACCATCGCTGTATGAATCTGCAACAATTGATGGTGCTACAAACTGGCAGTGCACATGGAAAATAACAGTGCCGCTGCTGCGTCCTATGATGTTCTATCTTCTTATTACATCTATGGTTGGTGGTATGCAGATGTTTGATATTCCATTCCTTTTGACAGGAATGCACGGAGAACCAGACTTTAAGATTAGAACTACTGCAATATATATGTACAATATGGCATTCCAAGGAAGAAACGACTACTCTTATGCAGCAGCAATCTCCATCGGCATGTTCATCATTACCGTTGCACTTGCTATAGTCATAAATACAATTACAAAAGAACATACGCCAAAATCTCTTAAGAAGAAGGGGGCTTAACAATGAGTTCAAGTGTAAACAAAAGCTACAAAACCTCTAAACAGGTAAAGTCTATCATCATATACATTCTTATGGTTATCTTTGCACTCATAGCCATTGTTCCTGTATGGCTGTCACTGGTAAACGCAACGCGTACTAATGCACAGATAAACGAAGGTCTTGCCATTTTGCCAAGCACGCATGCCTTGGACAACTGGCACATCCTTACAAGCCGAAGCTTTAAAATTTGGCGAGGATTCATCAACAGTGCAATCATTTCTGTCTGTGCTACCATTCTGTGCGTTTACTTTTCTGCACTCACCGCCTATGGAATCCATGTATACCGTTTTAAGGGTCGCAGCGTTTTGGTAAGCATCATAATGACGCTCATCCTGTTGCCGGCATCGCTTTCATTCATAGGTTTCTACCAGTTTATGGCACGCCTGCATCTTACAGACAACTACCTTCCACTGATTCTGCCATCAATTGCTGCAGCAGGAACAGTTTTGTTTATGAAGCAGTATCTGGAATCCATTCTTTCAATGGAAATCATTGAAGCTTCACGTATTGACGGTGCAGGAGAATTCAGAACATTCAACACTGTCATTCTGCCTATCATACAGCCAGCACTTGCTACACAAGCAATCTTTGCATTTGTTGCTAGCTGGAACAATTTTATGACACCATTCGTACTTCTTTCAAGTACAAACAAGTACACGCTTCCAATGCTTGTACAGATGCTTCGTGGTGATATTTATAGAACGGAATATGGAGCAATCTATGTTGGTATTGCAGTTTCGCTCATACCAATCATTGTATTCTATGCATTCATGTCTAAGTACATCATCAGCGGTCTTACAATGGGTTCTGTCAAAGAGTAGGCAACCTCGATTTGCAAACTCTCCTCTAAAAACTTCCAAAAATGTTCTTTCAGAAGTTTTTAGAATGCAAGAAGTTTTCCCTTTTTGCAAATGTAAACAGGGAAAACTCCACGAATTTTTCAAGATATAAAGGTTTTCAAATGAGCAATGAAAAAAAAGTTAGAATACAAAATCCTATTCTCCGTGGATTCCATGCAGACCCCTCCATCTGCATGGTAAACGGAGAATATTATATTGCAAATTCAACGTTTGAGTGGTATCCGGGAGTCGAGCTGAGCAGGTCAAAAGACCTTGTTCACTGGACGGCAGTTCCATCACCACTTTCCGAAAAGCGTTTGCTGGACATGAACGGAGAAAAAGCTTCGTGCGGCATTTGGGCACCATGTCTGTCATATTCAAATGGTCTTTTCTATCTGATATATACAAATGTTCGCAACTGGAACTTCGGAACAATGAAAGATTGCCCAAACTATCTGACTACAGCCACTTCAATTGAAGGTCCATGGTCAGATCCTGTTTTTTTGAATGCATCAGGTTTTGATGCATCCATGTTTCATGATGATGACGGAAAGCATTGGTATGTAAATATGGAATGGGATTACCGCAAAACAGGACCACGCCAGTTTTCGGGAATCTTGATGCAGGAATATGATGTTGCAAGGAAACAGCTTGTCGGTGAACGGAAAAAAATCTTTACGGGTTCAGACATAGGCATGGTCGAAGGTCCGCATCTATACAAACGCAATGGATATTATTACATCGCAGCTGCAGAAGGAGGCACTTTTTACGAACATGCAATTTCAGTAGGACGGTCAAAAAATCTTGAAGGTCCCTATGAATTGCATCCATGCAATCCTCTGATTTCTTCTTACAATCATCCTGAGTTGCTGTTGCAGCGTGCTGGCCATGGAAGCTGGTGCAGTTCGATAGACGGAACAAAGACATATCTTGTATATCTGTGTGGAAGACCATTGCCAGGGACAAAAGACTGCGTTCTTGGACGAGAAACTGGTCTTGCAGAAATTATATGGAAAGACGACTGGCCATACGTCGTTCAGCCAGACGGTTCCTTGCAGAATACACCACCAGAATATGTTGAGGTGCCTGCTGACACAGTAAAAGACACTTCGGCACAGAGCTATCCGGGAGATGGACATACTCACTATACATTTGAAAACGAAGATTTCTTGAAAGACTTCAAGACTCTCCGTACTCCCCTTTCCGAAGACAGATGTTCAATCAAAGAACGTCCTGGTTTCTTGCGGATAAAGGGTGGACAGTCGCCGTGGTCGTTCTATGAGCAGAGCCTGCTGGCACGAAGACAAGAAAGCTTTGTCTTTACTGCAGAAACAAAGATGGAATTTGAGCCAAACTATTTCCAGCAGTATGCAGGACTTGTCTACCGATACGATGAAGAAACACAGTATGTGCTTCAGGTGACATGGAACGAAGAAAAGGGCAAAGTCATTCAGGTCAACACCATTATGCCTGACAACAGTTTTACGCAAGGCATGGAAATTCCCATTAAACAGAATGTTCCTGTCTGGCTCAGGCTTTCGGTCAACTACAAGACGGCAGTATTCTCTTGGTCTCAAGATGGAAAGCTGTTCCACGAGATTCGTCCTGTATGCGATGCCTCAAAACTGTCCGATGAATTTCACAACGAAGGCTTTACGGGTGCATTTGTAGGAATGTTCTGCGTAGACACGGAATTCTATAAAAAGCATGCAGACTTTGAATATTTCAATTACTTGCAGGAATCATGATTACTATTTATGACATTGCCAAAGAAACAGGATATTCAGCCCCAACCATATCAAAGGCCTTAAATGGAACGGGAAAGCTAAGTAATGCAACCCGTGAAAAAATCATTAAGATTGCCGAGGACATGGGATATAAGTTTAACATGGCAGCAAAAACACTTGCTACCAAAAAGTCAAACTTAATCGGAGTCATCTTTGAAGACAACAAAATGATGTCGGGCTTTCAACATCCACTCTTTGGTGGTGTCCTAAACAGGTTCAGGGAAGCCGTGGAAGCTGCTGGTTATGACCTTGTGTTTCTTTCCAGAACGGCATCCATTTCGTACCTGAACCATGCACGACTGAGAAGCGTTGATGGCATTGTCATCATAAATCCAAACATGGAAGACTCGAAAAGCATCGTTGAGCTGGCAACATCAGACATTCCCTGCATTTCGACAAATGATTATTTTCCCAACATCTGTACAGTCATTACGGACAATTACAAGGGAGGCTACGAAGGAACGGAATACCTTATTGCCCAAGGACATACAAAGATTGCCTTTCTTGCAGGTCCTATAAGTACATCTTCAGCAGCTTCCCTTGAACGGTACAACGGCTACAAAGATTGCCTGAAAGATCATAATATAGAAGAAATCAAGGATATATTCGAAGAAAGCAGCATGTGGGATTCCCAAAGTGGATACGAGGCTTTTTCAAAATTATATGGAAGGACACAGGATTTTACAGCGGTTTTTGCGGCAGATGACATGCTTGCCCTTGGCATCATGAAATATGCAGAGGATCACAATCTTTCAATTCCAAACCATTTTTCACTTATGGGCTTTGATGATGATAAGATTTCATCATATTGCA
>JAFVDR010000262.1 GCA_017476165.1 Treponema sp.
ATTGTATACAGGAGCATTTGAACTGGACTAGGGGCAATGCGTTTTAAAAGACAACGGTATTCTTGCCCTTGACCTTGCCTTTGTACAAGTTTTCGTCTGCCGTCTTGAACGTTTCGTCGATGGACATGCCCTTGTGGTGGCTGGCAAAGCCTATTGTCAGCGAAACGGGCAGGCGAGTTCCCCTTGACAAAAATGTGTATGCAGATACATTGCGCTGAACCGTCTCAATTGCGTTCCGGCATTGTTCCAGCGTTGTTGATTTGCCGTCGTATTGCTGGACAATCAGAAATTCATCGCCGCCCCAGCGGGCAAGATCCGTATATTTTTTTTCATTTGGTGCAAGACTTTCGTTTATTTGCCGGCATATTGTCTTGAGCACGTAATCGCCCGTATCGTGTCCAAACGTGTCGTTGATATATTTAAAGCTGTCTACGTCTATGATGGAAATGCAGAAATCCTTTTTGCCCCGTTCTGACATCTTGTGGTATTCATTCAGAATTTCGTGGATCTTTCGTCTGGTGTACACTTGCGTCAGTTCATCAAAATCTGCAATGTTGTGCAGCTTTTTTTCGGTTTCGAGTACGACATTTGTGTAGTCAATGAGAGCCACCATGATGAGCATGAATATCAGCATGCTGTTGAAAATCATGAATTTGTGCAGTATTTCCGTGTCGATGGTGTAGTATGGTTCGTGATGGAACATGTACAGCGTGAGCACAAGGAATTCTATGATGGACGATACGCTGACAATGGTCGGAATGGGCTTCATGAATTTTTTATCATAGTATATGTATTTCGTGTAGTATATGACTGCAATAAGTCCAAATGGATACATCGGAAAGCCTGATTCCCAGCCAATCAGCAGCGTTGCTTCTACAAGGTGCACCTGTACTTCGATGATGACCAAAAGAAGAAATGCCTGTATGTATTGCTTGAAAACAAGGAAAAAGGCAAACAGGTACAAGGAAACGCTTACGATGTTAAAATAGAACATTTCCTTTACCGAAATCAAGTAAAAGGTAATGAGGAATGTTGTATGGACAAGCAATAAGGCAATATTAAAGAACAGTGCAAGGTAAAAGAATTTTTTATGTTTGTCAATTTCCGATATTGTCAATTTTTACTCCAGGTTGTTCAGGCTTTGTGCCTGCAAGCAACATTTTATTTTTTGACAACATTTTATATATAGCAGAAACCCCTGAAAACTGTTTCCCAGCGATTCCTAAATGCTATTTTACTACCATGTCGGCAGAAAATCAACTGTATGTTCTTGTAGGAATTTAAAAAAAAGAGTTTTTAGACGTGCCGTCGAGTTTTGCAAGTCTGTAATTGTCGCAACTGCATCGCAGAGATTGGAATAACTGAGTCGCAGAGATTGGAACAACTGCATCGCAGAGATTAGAACAACTGCATCGCAGAGATTGGAACAACTGCATCGCAGAGATTGGAACAACTGTGTCGCAGAGATTGGAATGACGGAGTCGCATAACTACGATAGCAGTAGTATAATGGAACAAAATGTATGCTTGTTGGTGCTGCTTTACCAGTGATTTCCGATTCTATGAGCACTTTTCAGTTGACAAAATGGGCATCTAATCGTACTCTTTGCAGTATGGAAACGAAAGAATTATTTCCCCTTGTAGACCATACGCTTTTGACGCAGCAGTCAACATGGGATGATATGAAACAGATTTGTGATGACGCTGTCCAGTATGGAACGGCTTCTGTGTGCATTCCGCCGTGCTATGTAAAGCAGGCAAAGGAATATGTAAAGGACACCATGAAGGTGTGTACCGTCATTGGCTTTCCAAATGGCTACAATACGACGGCCGCAAAAGAATTTGAAACGAAGGATGCCATTGCAAACGGTGCTGATGAAATTGACATGGTCATAAACATTGGTCAGCTTAAGGCTCGGAATTATGACTATGTGTTGAACGAAATCAAGACGCTGAAAGCTGCATGCGGCACAAAAATCCTTAAGGTCATTATTGAAACGTGCCTTTTGACGGATGAAGAAAAAGTCAAGATGTGCGAGCTTGTAACAGAGGCAAAGGCTGACTTTATCAAGACCAGTACTGGATTTTCTACAGCTGGTGCAACCTTTGCAGATGTAGAACTTTTTGCAAAGCATGTTGGCAAAGATGTAAAAATCAAAGCCGCCGGCGGCATAGCTTCGTTTGACGATGCAAAGAAATTCGTACAGCTGGGTGCAAGCCGCTTGGGAACAAGTCGCATTGTAAAACTTGCAAAAAAAGAGAACGCAACGGGGTATTGAGATGGAAAAGGAACTCCCTGTAAAAGACATGATTCAGACAGCATTTGACATGCTGAAACGCTCCTACACGCCGTATTCCCACTGGAAAGTCGGAGCTGGGCTGCTTGATGCCGATGGCAAGATATGGGGTGGGTGCAATATTGAAAATGCAGCATATACGCCCTGCAACTGTGCAGAGCGGACGGCTTTTTTCAAGGCGATTAGCGAAGGTCAGCATTCATTTACGGCAATAGCTGTTGTCGGCGGACATGAAGGTTCGGTAACGGATTATTGTGCACCGTGTGGTGTCTGCCGTCAGGTGATGAGGGAATTCTGTGATCCAAAAACATTCCGTATCATTTTGGCAAAAAGTCTGAACGAATACAAGGTGTATACGCTCGAAGAACTGTTGCCTGAGAGTTTTGGACCTTCTACGATGGGAATGTAACCAATGAATGTTATTGCAAAAAAAAGTAGTCTTTCGGGGCACATAACGGTGCCCGGTTCTAAATCTCACACAATTCGTGCCTTGCTGCTTGCAATGCTGGCAGATGGTGAATCCCATATTGCAAATCCGCTTCCCAGTGCAGACTGCATCAGCACTGCTCATGCCCTTCCGCTCATAGGTGCGCAAGTAGACATGAACTTGTCTGCAAGCGGACAGCAGGGGAATGCATGGACGGTGACAGGTGCTGGAAAACACATTCACCTGCCTACGGATGTCGTTAACGTGGGTGATTCTGGTTCTCTGCTGTACTTTCTGTCGCCCGTTGCAGCCACGTTCGATGGGTGGAGCATTTTTACAGGAGATGCGAGCATCCGAAAGCGCCCTGTACATCATGTGGTGGATGCCTTGCAGCAACTGGGGGCGCAGGCCTACGTGTCACAGCCTGGCAGTTCTTCCTGTCCACTGATAATAAAAGGACCTGTAAAAAAGCCCGGTAAAGTTGTTACGGGCGGTACTGTCAGCAGTCAGTATATTTCAGGCTTGATGATGGCTGCTTTGCGTCTTTCTGAGCCTGTAGAAATTGAATTGACAGACCCAAAGGAGACTCCGTATCTGACAATGACGAAAAAATGGCTGGAGCAAGTGGGTGCACGCGTTTCAATTTCCGATGACTTTAAGCACATTACGGTGTCAAAGCCTGAACGCCTTTCAGCATTTGATGTGACTATCCCCAGCGACTGGGAAGCGGTTGCATTTCCATTGATAGCGGCACTCCTTACGGATAGTGAAATCGTCATTGACAATGTTGATGGAAGCGGTACGCAAGGTGACGATGCCATTGTTGCCGTGCTCCAATCTATTGGTGCAGACATCGTATGGGATAAAACGCAGAATGTGCTTATTGTCCGCGGTGGCAAAAAGGCAACCGACGGTGTGGGGCGACTGTCTACCGACAGGCTTTCAAACAAGGAACTGCATGTAAACCTTTCGGGATTTCCTGATGCTGTTTGTGC
>JAFVDR010000263.1 GCA_017476165.1 Treponema sp.
ATCAGTGTTACTGCTCTGGACGACCTTCGCGCCCTGTTTCCCGATTTGCCCATTGTTGGTACCGTTCCAGCCATACGTCTTGCGGCGCGAAAATCAAAAAACAGAAAGATAGGACTTCTTGCAACGAATGCCACCGTACAGCACCCCTATTGCACCCGGCTGATGAAGGAATTTGCCTCTGACTGCCAGGTGGTCAGCAGGGGAGACCCTGATTTAATTTCATTTATCGAACATTCCTTGTTTACGGCTACACCGCAGGAGCGGCTGGCAGCGGTAAAACCTTCAGTCGATTATTTTCTGTCAAATGGATGCGATACCATCATTTTGGGCTGTACGCACTTTACGCACATGGCAAAAGACATCGCCGAGGCGGCGGGAACTGGTGTCATGATTGTAGACAGCCGTGACGGTGTTGCGAATCAGGCAATACGGATTCAAAAAGACGTGGACTCTCGCGCACTCGGCATACATGCCGGCATGTATGCTGGCATGTATGCCAGTACACCTGCTGCTGATGTAAAAATAAATTTGCCGCCAGACAAAAGCTTTTTTGTAACAAAATGTCGTTCTGCCGAAGATGAAAAAGAATATGCATCGCTGTGCAATGCATTCGGCATTCCATGGGGCGGCGAAATACACTGCAATTGAAAATAAAAAAAGCCTGACATGTATCAGGCTTTATTACAACGAAGGATGTAAAGTCAACGACTTTTAAGTCAATGACTTTTAAGTCAACGACTTTTAAGTCAATGACTAGTAATCCTTTTTTTCTGGCTTACGCTTTTTGTTCAAAAGCTTGCGTTCCAAAGTTGTTTTCTTCTGGTGAAGAGTTGTAGAAGGCTTTACAAAGTACTCACGCTTTTTGAATTCGCGGACAATACCTTCTTTTTCAACCATACGCTTAAAACGTTTGATTGCTCTTTCAAGGTTTTCTGAATCGTCTACAACGATTGTTGCCATTATTAATTCACCATCCTTTGCTTCGGAGATGCCGAAACACGCCCTTATTTTACTTGAAAAAATCAAGTAAATGCAAGGGCTTTTTTGTCAAATTTGCATAAATTTCCAAGAATTTTATGGCTTTGTCAGCCCAGTTCCGTTTCAAGCTGGTCTACCAAATCCTTGAATGTGTCCAGTGCAGACTGTATCGGAGCCGTCTGTTCCATGTCTACGCCGGCAGCCTTAAGGCTTTCGATAGGATACCGTGAACCACCGCTCTTTAAAAGCGTAAAGTAATCGTCCAGTTCCTGCTTGCCGCCTGTCGTGACCCGCTTTGCAAGTGCAAGTGAAGCCGAAATGCCGGTTGCATACTTGTATACATAGAATGCATTGTAAAAATGAGGAATGCGAAGCCCTTCCAAATCACTCGTCTTTTCAAAGTGCATTTCGCTGCCAAAGTACAGTTCCAAAAGCTTTCTGTATATGCCGCGCAGGCTGTCGGTCGTGAGCGGAATTCCCTTTTCTGCATTCTCGTGTGCCGTAAGTTCAAATTCCGCAAACATGGTCTGGCGGTGTAGTGTTGCCAGAATGTCTGATGCCCTCATTGAAAGCAGGTATGTCGTCAATGCTTTGTCACCTTTTTCCTTTGCCGTTTTGAGCATGTACTCAAAGACAAGTTCTTCATTAAAGGTTGATGCAACTTCTGCTTCAAAAATGGTATATTCGTAGCTCATGTATGGATTGTTTCTGATGCTGTACCATGAATGCATGGAATGTCCGCCCTCATGAGCCATTGTATAGACATCGCGGATGGAATCTTCCTTGTAGTTCAGCAGGATGTACGGATATCCTTTGTATGCACCCGAAGAAAAAGCTCCCGAATGCTTGCCCTTGTTTTCGTAGCGGTCAACCCAACCGTTCAAAAGTCCGTTGCACAGGGTATCGGTATATTCCGTTCCCAGAACGGCAAGGGCATTGTGCACTATTTCGACCGCTTCTTCGTATGTCGTATGCGTCTGCACCGACTTTACCAATGGAACATACACGTCATAGTGGCGAAGCTCATCGACTTTGAGCACTTTTTTGCGCAGTGCATAAAAGCGGTGCAGGGGTTCAAGGTTGTCATGCACCGTGTTCACAAGATTCCTGTACACGCTTTCAGGCACTTTGTCGTTGTAAAGGGCTGCATCCAGCGAGGACTTGTATCTCCGTGCACGGGCATTGAATATGTCGTTTGCGACAGAACCTGCATAAAGGGATGCAAGCGTGTTTGCATGGGCGTCAAAAGTGTTGTAAAACTTTTCGTATGCTTCCTGGCGGATTTTTCTGTCGGGATTTTCCATAAAGTTTGACCATGTGCTTTGAGTGAGCGGCAAGTCCTTGCCGTCAACCCTCACCGTGCCAAAGTTCAGGTCTACATCTGAAAGCAGCGAGAACGTGTTGCTTGCCGTCTGGCCTGATTCTGACTGCAGTGCAAGGATGCGCTCTTCCTTTTCCGACAGGGTGTGCGGCTTTCTGTGAAGGATTTTCTTGATGAAAATGCGGTAGTCGTCAAACTCCTTTCCTTCTATCCATGCGTTGATTTTTTCATCTGGAATGGCAAGCAGTTCTGGAATGAAAAAGCTCAGTTGGGCCTTGATTTGCGTGTATGCCATCATTACACGGTTTACCTTGTCCCGAGACGTGCTGTCGCTTTGGTCTGCCTCGTTCAAAAGGTTTGCATAGTGAAAGACAGTTTCGAGCGTGCGGTCGAGCGTTTCATAGGCTTTCATTGCGTCAAGCAGGCTCTGTGTACTGCTGGCAAGCGTGCCTTTTAGATTTATCAGGGCTGTTGTCAATTGAGGCAGCTTTTTCAAGTCTGCCTCCCATGCATCGTCTGATGTATAAATCAAAGAAAGATCCCACTTGTCTTTTGCAGGAACATCTTTGCGTAACGGTATGTTTTCTTTACTCATACGATTAGTGTATCATAACCACGGTTTTGATACAATTGCACGTTTTATATGTTTCTTTCATAAAAAACTGCCGAAAAAATAAAAAATGACTAAGTGTTTATGAATGCAGTTTTAGGAGAAAAGGTATGAGCTTTGTTAAAAAATCCCTTGTATTGATAGGAACTCCAGTTGCCATTTTGTTTGTCATAACGACGATTATTGCTGCATCGTTTGTTGCAGGTGCATCAAAACAGCAGACTGAAGCTTTCATGAAAACTCATACAAAAAAATGCGTATTGGAACTGGAGAATGTGCTGCAGGCTCCCATGAAAATGACGGAAGCCATTGCCTGGGTTTTCCACGACGGCTATTACAAGAGCGATTCTTTTACGAACGACATATTCGTCAGTGTTTCACAAGCCTATCCCGACTTATCGGGTTTTTATGGGTGCCGGACTGACAAAACCATGTTTAAGACTGCTAAGGTTTCGCTTCCCGAAAACTATGATCCTGCATCGAGGGATTGGTACAAGGGTGCAGTGGAAAAAAAAGGAGAAATGTACTATTCGGACGTGTACGTTGATGCCTTTACGGATGAACTGGTTGTAACATTTTCTAAAGCTGTATACAAGGGGAGTCGTCTCGACGGTGTTGTTGCTTTTGACTATCCACTGACGGATCTACTGCAGCTTTTAGGAGATTTGAAAACATCGGAAACAGACCAGTCTTTTATACTTTCTGCGGAAGGCAATTTCTTTATGCACGAGTCATTGTCTCCAGATGAAAATATTTTGACGATTGATGATGGTAAATATGAAGAAATTGGGAAAAAATTGCTTTCCAGCGATGGGGAACTGGTATACGGCAAGATTGATGGCAAAAAGTACGAGTTTATAGTCTCTCGCATGCCTACGACTGGTTGGCTGTATGTGCTTGGCAAGGAACTCAGAGAGGTCAACCGCTCCTCAAACATAATAACAGTGCTGCTCATTGTCCTGTTCTGCATTCTTTTTGTTGTTATTTTGGTAATTACGGGCATCATAATAAAGCGAATGCGCGCAAAGGCAGAAAAGGCTAGTGTTGACTTGATGGAAGAAACCCAGAGTCTTGCCGTTGCTGCAAAGGAAAATGCTGCTACCAGTCAGGATCAGAGTGCGGCCGTAAAGGAAATTGTTGCAACAATGGAAGACAATAATGAGCTTTCCGAAACCATATCGGTAAAGATAAAGGATGTATCGAAAATTGCAGGAAAAACTTCCAGCGATGTACGTGATGGCGTTACCTATCTCGAAGAAAACGTGCGACAGTTGCACGAAATTGCTGCTGCCAATCAGCACACCATCGACGGTATCAAGAATCTTGGCGAAAAAATCGACAACATTTGGGACATTGTTACCCTCATCAATTCTGTAGCAGACCAGGCGAAAATCATTGCATTCAATGCAGAACTTGAAGCAAGCAGTGCCGGGGAGTCCGGCAAGAATTTCCATATCGTTGCCTCGGAAATACGAAGGCTTGCCGATGGTATTATAGACGGTACAAAGGAAATAAAGGACAGAATCAATGAAATTCAGCACTCATCCGACAGTCTTATTCTTGCCAGTGAAAGCGGAACGGAAAAGATAAATGAAGGATGTGAAAGTGCCAAGAGCCTTGAAGAACGCTTTGAAAGCATAAAAAATGCTTCTGAAATAACAGCAGCCAGCGCAAGTGATATAACGACTATCATTCAACAGCAGGCTATGGCAAGCGAACAGATGCTTATAACGCTCAGGCAGATAGCATCGGGCGTTGAAAACTTTACCAGTGCGACTGAAAATGTTTCAAAAGCTTCGGAAACTCTCAAAACAATATCCCAAAATCTTAATGCATAATACTGTATTCATGAAAGCGAAAAGAAAAGTGTTGTTTTTTTTTACTGGTCTGATGGTGATTTGCTGCCTGATATGCATGGGCATCAACGTGTATGTCGTGCTGTATGCAAAACCGTATGTATATGCAGATGTGGAACAACTGCCTCAAAAATATGCTGTCATTTTGCCTGGTGCAAAGGTGTACAGCAATACCGTTTCTCATGTTGTCAGGGACAGAATAGAGGGAACGCTTCGGTGCGTGAATGCCGGAAAGGCTGAAAGAATCCTTGTGTCCGGTGATCATGGCAGAAAAGACTATGACGAAGTGAACCAGATTCGGCAGTACATGCAAAAGGTATACGGTACAGACGAAAGCTTGATTTTCATGGATCACGCAGGTTTTTCCACCTACGAAACAATGTACCGGGCGCGCGACATTTTCTGCGTGCAGGATGCAATCATAGTAACGCAAAAGTTTCACGTGTACCGCTCTGTGTACATTGCCCGCAAACTGGGGCTTGATGCCGTTGCCCTCGAAGCCCCTGAACTGGTACCGTATGCAGGAACGCTTCACCGCATGTGGGAATTCAGGGAATTTCTTGCACGCATCAAGGCCTTTTTTTCTGTTGCATTCAAGCTGAAGCCGACATACCTTGGGGAACAAATTCCCATTACAGGCGATGCTTCCTTAAGCTGGGATTAAATTTCGACACCCGTATTCCAATCTCTGCGTCTCCGTCATTCTAATCTCTGCGTCTCCGTCATTCTAATCTCTGCGTCTCCGTCATTCTAATCTCTGCGTCTCCGTTATTCTAATCTCTGCGTCTCCGTTATTCTAATCTCTGCGTCTCCGTTATTCTAATCTCTGCGTCTCTGTTATTCTAATCTCTGCGTCTCTGTCATTTTACTGTCTTCGGCTTTGAAGTCTAGAAATTGCCGAATAATTGCAGTATAGTGTTTTATGGAAAGCTTGAAAAATCGTTGAAGGTCTATTTTTGAAGTGTCTTTAAGGAGGTTTTTATGAATGGCAGAGCTTTTTTTCGTTTTAATGTACAATTCAAACATTTTGTCAAAACTGTAATGGGGGGGGGTAGTTTTAGCGTGTTCTGTTGTCCTCCTTGCAGGATGTGCAGGCGGTGCATCCGATTCCTATGACTCGGGTTCCGATGCAGAAGGTCTTTCCCTTTCCATCCGCACCACTGCTTCTGGCAGGTCTGTTGCTGCGTACGCAACGGCATCCCGTTCTGCTGTTCCTTCTGCCCGTACTGCCATGGGCAGTTCCAGCATGTATCAGGCAACGGTAAGCCTTTCCAAAGGTGGCTATTCTGACAGTGAAACGGCAGTCATTCCCATAGGCAGCAATACGGCCTCCATTACGTTTGACGATGTTCCCGTTGGATCGGTTACGGCTATTGCCACAATCTTTAACCGCTACCACAAAAAATGGACCTGCACAAAACAAGTTACCATTGTAGAAGGGGACAACGTCATTGCCATGCCAATGACCGAAGTCGGTTTTGACATTTCGGGCATGCAGACGGGGGACATTGTGCTTTCTACCGGCGGCTACATAACGCGCTCCGACTACAACCTGAGTGTAGACGGTACCGTGGGATCGTCCTATGCCGGACTTCGGGTCGGTTCCCAGCTGTATGCTATTCATCAGGGATCCAATCAGTATGGAGGTGCTACATACGCAGTCTGTGACTCAACGGCTGCTGGCCTGCCAGATCATATAAGCTGGGCTGCAGAACAGTTTCGCATGCCGACCAAAGATGAACTGCAGCAAATATATAATCAGCGGAATGCATGGATGGGAGTCTACAGTTCTGATAATGCAGCATTTGGTTTGACAACAACATTTGATTACTGGTGTTCTACGAAAGTAGATGACACTCTGCCGACAAAATATTGGGTACTGGATTGGTATAATGGAATTTGGACTGACATGATTGGAACAAGCACCGGTGCTGGCGATGAATACATCTGCCGCCTTAATTGACCATGAGGGCAAACTGTGGAATAATAGGGCATTATGGCAA
>JAFVDR010000264.1 GCA_017476165.1 Treponema sp.
TGATCATCCGTCAAGTGCCAATGAAAGACATTCAGCTTGTATAATGCACAAGCATCAAGCATCTTCTTTATAAAACCTACGGAATAAAACGAGCGGGATGAATCCAGCAGGAATCCTCTCCAGCGGAACAGAGGCTTATCCTTTATGACCACGGAAGGCAATTCACCTTCGCTCCCCACGATGAGCTGTGCTGCAGAAATGCATCCATAAAATGCACCAGAACAGTTACTTGCAGTAATTTTCATGCCGTCTGCAAAAGTCTGAAGCGTATAAGACTCATTACTGTTTTCTTCATCTCCAGTTCCACAGTGCGAAGTTATTTCTATATATATAGAGATTCCATCCTTTGATGTTTTTATTCCTGCAACAGAAAATGCAGTCTGCATTTTCTGCAACGTTTCCTTAGAAGAGTCTCCTGAAACAATAATAGAAACATCGTGTGCATGCATTGTAAATGTGTTTTCCGAAACCTCTATAAGCAGCGGTTTTGGAATTATTGTCGTTCTGTTACTCATAATTGTCATTATAAACCATGATGTTATGTAAGTACAGAGAAAAAACAAACTTTTTGCAACAATTTAGAAAAAAAGACTGTAAAAACAATAAAATTTGCAAAAATTTATATTGACAACACAATATTACGGGTTTACGATTCTAAGTAAGTATAGAGATTGTACAAAATGTACAAAAAAACTCAGGAGGAATACATGAAAATAATAGTAATTGCTACAATGGCAGCAGCAGCACTCCTTAGCCCACTCTTTGCATTGGGCAAAAAGAAAACAAAGCAAACGGTCATCACCGTGCTGGACTATCAGGACGCAACAGCACCAAACTCGTACGAAGACAACAAACTGATATGGGATGCCTTTGAAAAAGCCCATCCAGACATTAAGATTGAAAGGGAGGTTCTGTTCAATGAACCTTACCATCAAAAGATGGCAGCGTACGCAGCATCTGGAAAAATGCCTGACGTATTCTACATGTGGCCATCAGGACGTTCCGCAGCCATCCATGAAAAGAAACTCGCAAAAGACTTAACGCCATTCATGAAGCAGGACAACATCTATACCGACTACAACAAAGCCTGCATTGATCCGTCTGCACAAGCTTCAGGCTACATCGCAGAGCTTCCAATGGGACTTACGGTAAGCCACATGCTGTATGTAAACACAGAGATACTAAAGGAGTGCGGCCTTTCCATACCAAAGACGTACGAAGAACTCAAAGCCCAAGTACCTGTCCTAAAGGCAAAAGGCTACGAAACCATTCTTATGGCAAACATGGATGACTGGGTCATGCAGTCCTGCCTGTTCTCCTGTGTAGCAGGTCGATTTGGAGGTGCAGACTGGGCAGACAAAATCAAGGCGGGAAAAGCAAAATTTACAGACAAACCTTTCCTTGACGCAGTGCGTTTCATCAAGACACTCTATGATGATGGCGTACTTTCACAGAAAACGCTTGCAACATCTTATGGAGATGTTGTTGGTCAATTTGCATCCAAAAAGGGAGCATACCTTATTGACGGCGACTGGCGTGTTGCAGCATTCCTCACTGACTCTTCTACGGGAAAAGCCCTCATCTCAAAGGAAGACCAAAAGAACAGCATAGAACTCATCAACTTTCCTGCCATTCCAGGTGAAAAGATTCATGGTTCAAACTCTTCTACATTGGGAGTTGGTTACGGCATGAGTTCTAAGCTCAAAAAGAATTCAAAAGAAGAAAAGGCTGCATGGGAACTCATCAAATGGCTTTTAGGACCATACTGCCAGCAGCGTCGCCTTGATACAGGAGCTTCATTTCCTTCATTGACAAGCGGAGTCTCCTATGCAAACTTAGAGCCTCTTTCTGCAAAACGTGCTGCATTCTATTCTGGACAGACAATATCTACACCTGTATTCGACAGCGTGTTTGAAGGAGACGTTCCTTCTGTGCTCAATGCAGATCTTCAGGCGTTGGGATTACGTCAGAAAACACCTGAACAAGTTTGCAAAGACGTTCAGGCTGCATACGATGCCAGCAAATAAGTAACTACCTTGGCAGTCTTGAGCGTTTTACGTTCAAGACTGTTTTCACCATGCTTTCGTATTCAGGAAATCTCGAAAATTCACCTTCGTGTTTTTTCGGGATTACCGTTGAGTCTAAAACCGCAGAATTGAACGGTTTTAAACCTCGCAATTTCAAAGTACCCTTGAAAAGCTACAGTTTTTCGAGGTCCTTTCAAGGAAAAAAATTATGAATGAAAAGAAGTTGATAAACAAAAAGCTTGCAGACAAGCTTTGTTTGCTACTTTGCACACTGGGGTTCTGCATTCCCCTTTTAGATGAAGCAAATGTTATTTCGGCTGTCATCTATTTTTTTACAGCTGATCAGGGAGCTTTGTACATTTTCATAGGAGTAGCACTGATTATTGGTTTTGCTGCAACTGTTGCAGCACTGCTATTTTCATTGTGTCACCTTCTGCTCAAAAAGACTGAGACTCACTTGCAGTGGATTCCGGCAATAGAACACATACTGATGATTACATCAATCATTTTTACCATACTTTCGTTTATTGCAGTAAAAAAATGTACCGATGAAGATGTTGTGTTTTCCATCGGATTTTACTTTGTGGTCTACGGATTTGCAGGGTATACCATAATCACGCTGTACAAAACACTGTTGGGCGGAACAATGTCTACAAAAACAGAAGAGCGACGAGCCTACTGGATGCTGGCACTGCCTGCAATCGTATTCTATTTTGGAGTCATGACGTTTCCGTCAATTTTTTCCGTGCTGTTAAGCCTTACCAATTATTCGGGAGGCTCTCTTTTTGAAAAAGGAGCACTTCAGTTTGTAGGATTCAAAAACTACATAAAAGTCTTTAGTGACAACTATTTTTACGTTTCCCTAAAAAACAATTTCTGGATTGTAATTGTATCCGTGTTTGGACAACTTCCATTGGGCTTTTTTTTGGCATACGTACTCACTCGAGGACTCGTAAAAGGAAAAGATTTCTTTCAGACAATGATATATCTTCCGTGCGTCATTTCCACGGTCGTCATAGGAATCCTGTTCCAGACATTTTTTTCTGCACATGGAGCATGGACAGAAATAATGCAGTGGATAAATCCTGTGTACGAATGGTCAATGAATTCGCATCCTATGCTTCCTGTGCTTTTTGTAATCCTGTGGATGTATACAGGAACATATTTAATCATCTTTATGGCTAACCTTCAGAAAATAGACCCTCAGATTATGGAGGCTGCTACAATTGACGGTGCAACAGAATGGCAGGTGCTCTGGCACATCATTTTTCCAGAGCTTTCAGGTGTCTTCGTCATAAGTGCCATCCTTGCAATCTCAGGTTCATTGAAATCATTTGACCTTATCTACGTCATGACAGGAGGAGGTCCTGCAAAACAGACGTATGTACTTTCACTGTATATGTTCGACAAGGCATTCAGAGGAGCCGCAGACTATCCAATGGCAAACACAATCTCTACAATCATGGTCGTCATCAGTCTTGTACTGATTGGAATCGTAAAAAGCCTTGAAAAGAAATTTGCTGCTACGGAGGAATAGATTATGAACGTATTCAAAAAAAAAGGTGCCAAACACATTCTGGTGCAAAGCTTAATATATGCAATCCTTATATTCTTTACCTTTATGGCACTCTACCCTATTCTATGGCTCTTTTTTTCTTCCTTCAAGACGACACAAGAATATCAAATGACGAGCAAGCTTTCGCTGCCCCGTGTATGGTGGTGGAAAAACTACATTGATGCATGGGTTCGAGGAAACTTTGGAAATTTGTTTTTAAACAGCATCTTCTATACAGGTGTATCAACAATTGCAATACTCTACTTCTCTATTGCAACAGGCTTTGCATTTGCAAAGTTGCCATCACGGGCAACGGGATTTTTTTACAAGCTGTTCGTTATCGGAGTTCTCATTACCTTGCAGTGCATCATGATACCCCTGTTCTTTATGGCAAACTGGACAGGTCTGTATGACACAAGACTGGGTGTTTTAATCTGCTATATCGGAATCGGCATGCCAATGGGCATATACCTTACCACCGAATTCATCCGAAGCATTCCAAACTCACTGGTTGAATCTGCACGAATTGACGGAGCACCATATATCCAGATTTTTTTTGACATTATTTTTCCAATGTCCAAGCCTGTAGGAGTGACGCTTGCAATACTGACTATTACAGGAACGTGGAACGAGTTCATGCTTATCAACATTCTTGCCAGCAGCGAAAAAATAAAGTCGCTTCCTGTCGGTGTACAAAAGTTTTCCGGAGCACTTGCCTCTGACTATGGCAAGCAGTTTGCTGCCCTTATGATAAGCATCATTCCTATCATTGCCTTCTACAGCATCTTTAGAAAGCAGGTAACAAAAGGGGTTGCGGCCGGTGCTGTAAAAGGATAAAATAGAGTATGCACGTTAACAATGACTACCAGCGCAATGCAAACATTTCTCGCGTATTTGAAACCGTGTGGAAAAATCCAAACTTTAGCAGGATAGACATAGCTAGAAAGCTTGAACTATACCGCTCTACAGTATCGAACATCATAGGTACACTGGTAGATTCAGAACTTATCTGTGAGGGAGAACGAGGCGTCCCAACAGAAAAAGGAGGCAGAAAACCTGTCTTTCTTTCTGTAAATCCAGAATTTGGATGTGTCATAGGCATTGAAATTCAGCTTGACTCATATCATGTAGTTGCAGTTTCTTTTGACGGAACCTCTGTCATAAGGAAGGAAGGGGTAACGCCAGTAAACAAAGACATTATTGACAAACCAGAAGAACTTTTCATCTATATGGTTGATTCCATAGTCAAAGATTTATTGCAGGACATCAATGCCCATAACTTAAAGCCTCTTGCGCTCAGCATAGGGATTCCGGGAATCATTGACATTGACAGCGGAATCATAAAGCGTTCAGCACCATTCCGCCTTGTAAATTTCAATTATGCAAAGGCATTCGGTGAGCGTTACGGCATTCCGCTGTTCATTGAAAATGATGCACGCTGCTGTTCATGGCTTCAACTTGCATTGAACAAATCTTCTGGCAAGAAAGATTTTTTATGCGTTCTAGCTCGCAATTATACGGGGAACTCAATGCTATCATATCCAGAAACGTATGAAAAAGGCATTGGAGTAGGACTTTCCATAACAATGAACGGAAGAATTATCAACGGACGAAACTATGCAGTAGGAGAATATATTTCCCGCTCGTGGACGACATACCAAAAAGGACAGACGGGATTGCCAGAAGCTGTCTTAAAAACGGTAGACACTGTTGACGATTCCTATGCAGAATGGGTCAAGGATTTGTTTTCAACACTGACAATGATGATTCCCCTTCTAGAGCCAGAGACTGTCTTTATACACGGTCAGCCGGAATATCGTCATGAATTCATGTACGAAATCATTGAAAAGCATGTTCCACAATTTTCTTCCATAATGAGTTCCTGTGGATCGGAACTGGTTGTCATGAATGATGATGCATACGGAATTGCACAAGGAGCAGCATTCATGTTCATTCAAAAGATGTACGAGGTGCAAATGCTGGAATCAAACCCATCTTATTCAATACTGCGGTGGGACAATCTGTTTGACCTACACCAAAGGAGCAAAGACAAGAACCTTCTTCAGCTTCCTTCTGCGCATTGACTTGCGATAAACTGCAAATAGTGGTATTCTCTCATGTATGGAAGCTTACGTTCCATATTTTTTTGAGAGGCATTAGAATGGACTTTGTAAAAGATTTAAGGGCAAAAGCCAAGGCTACAGGCAAGACAATTGTACTGTGCGAGGGTGAGGACAAGCGTGTTGTAGAAGCCGCTTCTGTTATTGTGAAGGAAGGAATAGCAAAGATTATCCTTTTGGGAAAGAAAGAAGAGTGTGAAAAGCTCGTTCCAGGAATAGATCTTTCAGGCGTAACAGTCATTGACCCTACAGCAGATGCAAATGCAGACAAATATGCAGAGCTTCTTTTCAAAGCTCGTGAAGGAAAGATCAACAAAAAGACTGGCGCACCAGAATATGCAGACGTTGCTGCTGCAAAAACGGCAATCCTCAAGGACTATACGATGTACGGTGCATTGATTTTGAAAGCAGGCGATGCAGACGGATTTGTTTCGGGTGCATGCCATTCAACGGCAAATACGTTGCGCCCAGGACTTCAGGTCATCAAGACAGCACCTGGCATCAAAACCGTATCATCATGCTTCCTCATGGTTGCTCCAGAGGGCGGAAACAAATATGTGCCAGAAGGAATAGCCCTCTTTGGCGACTGTGCAATCAACATTGAGCCAAGTGCAGAAGAGCTTGCGGACATTGCAATTGCAACGGCTGACACAGCAAAAAAGATTGCAGGAATCGAGCCTCGCGTTGCAATGCTGTCGTTCTCTACAAAAGGTTCTGGAAACGATGACAAATTCTTTAAGTCTGTTCCAAAGATGGTAGAGGCAACAAAGATTGCCAAGGAAAAAGCACCGGAGCTTGCCCTCGATGGCGAATTCCAGTTTGATGCGGCCATTGCACCAGAAGTCGGAGAACTTAAAGCTCCTGGCAGCTCTGTTGCAGGTCATGCAAACACGTTCATTTTCCCTAACATCAATGCGGGAAACATCGGCTACAAGATTGCAGCCCGCATGGGTGGCTGGAAGGCTATCGGTCCTGTATGTCAGGGCTTTGCAAAGCCTTTGAACGATTTGAGCCGCGGCTGCAATGTAGACGAAATCGTGGACACGGTTGCCGTAACGGCATTGCAGGCATAAAATATTGCCAGATGGAACAGTAATCTTTCTTGACCAAAGGAATTACTGTTCCTATAATTACGATATTTTTACTGTTGATTTTGTAGAAGTATCTGTGAAATCCCCAAAAGAATTTTCTTGTTTGCCGGATTTAATTTAAAAAAAACATCTTTAAATCATTTGATAAATATTCTGCAGAATTATGAGACATGCCTCCAAGGAATTC
The DNA here is from genome assembly GCA_017476165.1 of Treponema sp. GTDB lineage: Bacteria > Spirochaetota > Spirochaetia > Treponematales > Treponemataceae > Treponema_D. Next base: position 6,981 of record JAFVDR010000264.1, read on the forward strand.
TGTCATGTCACATTCAAGGCTATCGGCTATTTTTGAAAGCGTTTCTAAATTTACTTTTGTAATGCCTCGTTCTATCTGACTTACATAACCTACTGTGACTGAAATTGCTTCAGAAAGCTGCTCTTGAGTCATGTGCAACAATTTTCGTCTTGATTGAATTCTTTGCCCCAATGAAAAATAGTCTACAGCCATAGCTATAGTATGTGATACTAATGACTATAATTTGCAGACAGTTATTAATAAATATTTAGTTCTAACTATTGTTTTTTTTAAAGAA
>JAFVDR010000265.1 GCA_017476165.1 Treponema sp.
GACGTTGCCTCAGCACTGCCACCTGAGGCAGGACTGCCAGCTCCGCCTGCACATGAAATGAATGCTGTGCTTAATACTAGGAAGGAAAGAAATAACGCGCTGAAAAGTGCCGCTTTCAGCGATTCTACCTCTTTCAGAGGTTCTACTGTTTTACAACAGCACCCCCCCCCTATAACATTTTACGCAATTTTTGTCAATACCAGTGAAGGATTTTTTGCTAACATTTTTTACTGACATACAGCCTCCTCTATTCAATCATATTTTAACATAACAAGCAGTTTTGTCTACTATTCCCTGGAAATTTGACTGAATTTTATACCTGAATTTACGAATCTGTCAACAAAAGTGGGATAAACGTCGATTTTTAGGGATGAATGTTGAATTTTCGACACAAATCAATATTTTGTCATGTAAAATACTAATTGCGTATTGCGTCAATGTTTGCATTACCAGCAGAGACAAACGGCAAAACATTTTCGGCCATTGCAATGTTCAGGCGCACAACATGAGGTCCTTTTGCAAAGGCCTTTTTGTACCATTCTGAATCAGCATTGGCATCAATAGCATCAATATCAAATCCCTTCGCAATTGAAAGAAAATCAGGAACTTTTTCAAAAATGCTCGCACTGTAATTCTTTTTAAACAGATATTCCTGCTGCTGCCTAACCATGCCCAACGAACCGTTCTGCAGAACAATGACAGTTACATCAAGGTCAAGTTCACTCAATGTTGCAAGCTCCTGAATGTTCATCAGAATGCTGCCGTCTCCACTTATGCAGACAACCCTTTTGCCTTCGTTTGCAAGGGCGGCACCTACAGCCGTTGGAAGTCCGAATCCCATTGTACCCAAAGAACCGCTTGTAAGGAACTGTCGGGCATATTCTACAGGATAATACTGTGCAGACCACATCTGATGCTGACCTACATCTGTTGTAACAATTATGTTTTGTGCAGAGCAACCAGCCTTTTCGGCATACTCTGGAATTGACTTTATGAATGCGCGAGGATTTACACTTGCAGGCGCAATATCTTTTGAGCGTCCAAGCTCCACGCTTTCAGTCTCATCAAAGATTTTCTTCAAGTCAGAAACCCACTCTGCCCTATCACCAGCAAAGTCGCTGCTTGCACCAGCAAGTTTTGCTGTAATAAGAGGAAATGCTGATTCAACGTCACATACAAGGGAACTATATGACGGCAAGATTTTATTTATTTCAGCAGCATCAATGTCAATATGAAGAATCTTTGCATTCGGGCAGAACTTGCTTATTACACCTGTAGCACGGTCATCAAAGCGGACTCCTGCAGCAAGAACAACATCTGCATCATGCATGGCCCGGTTTGCCGCATAAGAGCCGTGCATTCCAACCATGCCAAAATTGTTTTCCGCCTTTCTGCTCACAGCTCCAATGCCCATAAGACTCGTAACAACGGCACATGTATATGAAGAAAGGAATTTGCTGATTTCTACAAAAGCTTCCTTGGTATTACATCCACCTCCAGCATACAGAACAGGCTTTTTTGCAGAAAGCAGGGTTTCCGCCATCTGGCTGACAACCGAAGGAATCTGCTCCTTTGGAGTTGAAAATCGAAGAGCCAATGAGGAATGCTTGTCTTCCTGTATAGTTTTAATAGACGGCCAACTTTCAAATTCGACAACAGCAGTCTGCACGTCGCGAGGAACATCAATCAGCACAGGTCCAGGTCTGCCGCTTACGGCAATGGCAAATGCCTTTGGAATTGCCGTAAGCAAATCAGCGGCATTCTTTACCATCATGCTGTGCTTTGTTATGGGAAAGGAAAGGCCAAATGTATCAGCTTCCTGAAAAGCATCAGTTCCGATTAAAGAAGTGTTCACCTGCCCCGTAATGGCAACGATGGGCACGGAATCGCAACGGGCATCAGCAATGGCAGTGAGCAGATTCATTGCACCAGGTCCGCTTGTTGCCATGCAGACAGCAGGAATGCCTGTAGAACGAGCCATTCCCTGTGCAATAAAGCCGGCAGCCTGCTCATGACGAACAAGAATATGCTTTATGGAACTTCTGTTTAATTCATCATATAAAGGAAGAATGCTTCCGCCTGGAATTCCGGCTACTGTCTTAACTCCTTCCATTTCAAGAAGTTTTACAATTATCTGTGAACCTGTTGCGTGTATCATAGTTGGTAATTTTCGCTTTTACGTGTAGTTTTGTCAATGGTTTCTTGCTTTTTTGTAAAAGATAAAATATAATCATTGAAAGCAACATATTTATTGTTCGTTACTCTATGCGGATTCCTATCCTTCTTGAAATCTGACAGCTTCTTTCCGCATCATGTAAAAATTTGTCACAAGACATGGCTCGATACGGAAGTCCTGTTGCAGTTGCATCAAAAGGAGTTGTACTCATGGAATGGAGTGAAACTAAACAAAGAGAAGAGAAGAGAAGAGAAGAAAACAACGAAAGTCTGATTGACCGATTGACCAGAAAGAAAATCCTTGTAATTGACGATGATCCGCTCGTCCTCAAAACCGTGCGGGACATATTGGGAGAGTCGTACGAAGTTGCCGTTTCGCGCAGCGGTGCCGTTGCCTACCGTTATCTGGAATCAACCCACGTAGACCTTATACTGCTTGACTACGAAATGCCTGGCGAAAAGGGAACTTCAGTCATGCAGAACATACACAAAATCCCATTTGCACATGGAACTCCAGTTGTATTTCTTACAGGAGCTGCCGATTCAAAGACTGTTGCAGAAATTCTTGTCCTAAAGCCAAAGGGCTATCTTTTAAAACCGGTAAGCAAGAACAAGTTGCTTGCAAAGGTTGAAGAAGTACTTAATGAAAAGCCTAAACAAGATTATTGGGAAGACGTCTTGAACGGTTTGCCGCAGTAGACAAAACAACATGCATTGCACGGTTGTTCCAATCTCTGCGATGCAGTTGTTCCAATCTCTGCGATGCAGTTGTTCCAATCTCTGCGATGCAGTTGTTCTAATCTCTGCGATGCAGTTGTTCCAATCTCTGTGATGCAGTTGTTCCAATCTCTGTGACACGATTGTTCCAGCATACAAAATATTCTTGCGGTATGGCAGATTCATGGTATAATAGACCTGTTCGGAACCAACTCGAAATGGCAATCATGAAATGGTATCCATGCAATGATAGCCTAGCTATAGGAATAAAAGATGAATAGAGTATTACTGACCGGAACAAGACAATCTGTCATAGATTTTTTTTACGAAAACATGACGCAGGACTTTGATTTCTTGACTTCATCTACCAGGGCAAGAGACATAGAGCGACACATCGAAGTGTATTCACCACACATAGTCCTGTACTGCATGAATGATGAAGACCCCGATGAAAAAATAAACATTGAAAAAATATATCGTCGCCTGCCCCATGACAGGATGTTCTTTGGTGTTGCAGGCATAAAGCAACAGACAATAGAATCGGCAGACTTTACAATCCAAAAGCCCATCAATGTCGTCAGTGTACGGCAGATAATGGCTCCGTACTTGAATTCAACGGAAGCACAGGCTGTCATTACGACGGAACTATCCGTTTCACAGGAAAAAGAAGACTCTCAAAAGACTGTCGCACCAGTACAAACAGGAAAACGCAAGCACATTCTGGTCATTGATGATGACCCGCTTGTCTTAAAAGTGCTGAGGGAACACCTTCACGAAAAATATGACGTTGCAGTTGCCAGAAACGGAAACATGGCATACCGTTTCCTTGACGACCACCGCACAGATTTAATACTCATTGACTATGAAATGCCTGGCGAAAAAGGACCGTCAGTGCTGACAAACATACGCAAACTCAAATGGGCGCAGAATATTCCTGCCGTATTCCTGACTGGGGTAACCGATACAACAGCCATCATGGAAGCTGCAAAGGCAAAGCCTCAGGGCTATCTTTTAAAACCTGTTGACAAAGAGAAACTGTTTTCAAAGATACAAGAAATTTTAGGGTATTAACTATGGAAACATTGCCTTACCTTACCGACCTACTGAGTGTAGAAGTCTTACAGAAAATTCAAGATGCATTTTCCAACATGATTGGAATGGCTGCCATCATTACAGATGCGGATGGTAAGGCTGTCACGAAACCGTCAAACTACAGCGATTACTGCTGGAAATATACTCGCCAGACAAAGCGAGGTTCCCTGAGGTGCGAACAATGCGATAAGTACGGAGCATTGATGACCCATGATACGGGAAAACCAACGTTCTACACATGCCATTCAGGACTCATTGACTTTGCAGCACCCATCGTTGCCAATGGAAAAATAATAGGCTCTTTTACCGGCGGACAAGTCCTTACCCTTCCGCCAAACAAGGAAACCGTTAGAAAAGTAGCAGAAGCAATCCATGTTGATTTTGACGAATATTGGGAAGCCGCACAAAAAATAAAGATTGTATCGCAAAAACGAATCAACAGTGCCACACAATTCTTGTACACCATTACAGGTGTCATTTCCGACATGGCATTGGGCAAATACAACGCACTCAAGGCAAATGAAGAAATAGAAAAGGCTGCAAAGGAAATAGAAAAAGCAGCCCAAATGAAAACAGACTTTCTTGCAAACATGAGCCATGAAATCCGTACGCCAATGAATGCTGTCATTGGCATGGCGGAAATGGCGTTGAGGGAAAACCTGCCCGAAGAAGCACGGTCATACATCAAGCAGATAAAGTCTTCCGGCAGGGCATTGCTTTCCATAATAAATGACATTCTGGATTTTTCAAAGATTGAATCGGGAAAAATGGACATCATTCCCATTGAGTACGATTCAATGTCACTGTTCAACGACGTGTCGAACATCATCATGACACGACTTGTAGACAAAGACGTATCGTTTGACCTTGACATAAATCCAGCACTGCCAGTGCTTTTGTTCGGAGACAACATCCGTGTACGGCAGGTTTTGATAAATCTGGCAAACAATGCCGTAAAGTTTACGAATCACGGTTTTGTGCGAATATGCGTTGACTTTGACAAAACAAGCGACAGTGAAATCATGCTTAAGATTGCCGTAAAAGATTCCGGCATCGGCATAAAGGAAGAAGACGTTTCAAAAATATTCGAATCGTTCCAGCAGGTCGATAGCAAACGAAACAGAAATGTCGAAGGAACAGGACTGGGACTTGCCATTTCACAAAGGCTTGTATCCCTCATGAACGGAAAGCTTTCGGTTGAAAGTGAATATGGAGTGGGCAGTACGTTCTCGTTTTCAATTCCGCAAAAAATTGCAAATGCAGAACCTGCAATGACAGTAAAGACCACAAAGAACAAAATTGCACTGGGACTGTTTACAAATAAAAACCATATAGAATCGTTCATGCGCGACAGCAAAAAGCTCGGCATTCAGGCAATGAACATAAACAGGCAAATAAATTTGGAAAATACATGGGAAGCCATGAGAATAAAATATGGCGAAGATGTAGAGCTGTTCCTGTTCATTGGCGAAAAATTGATGGACAATGTTGCAAAGGCATTCGTTGCTTCGCACCCCGAAGTTACTTCGGTGTACATAGCAAACTTCATTTCAGATGTAAACCTTGACGTTCCAAACCTGCGCATCGTAAAAAAACCTCTGTCGTGCATGAATCTTTCAATGATTTACAACAAGGAAAAAATTTCATTTGCAGGAACAATCGACCATGACGGAGATGCGGACTTTATTGCTCCAGAAGCAAAGATTCTCATTGTAGACGACAACACGGTAAACCTGACGGTGGCAGAAGGTCTTCTTGAACCGCTCAAAGTCAAGACAGCCACGGCAACAAGCGGCAAGGAAGCCCTGCGCAAAGTCAAGGAATGCATGTTTGACATGATTCTGATGGATCACATGATGCCCGAAATGGACGGCATAGAAGCAACCCAGCTCATTCGTGAAAAGCTTCCCGAATACAAGGACGTTCCTATTCTGGCACTTACAGCAAATGCCGTTGGCAATGCAAAAGAAATGTTCCTTAAGTCTGGGCTGAATGACTTTATTGCAAAACCGATTGAAGTGCGGGTGCTTGTGGCAAAAATAAAGCAGTGGCTACCAAAAGAAAAAATTCAGAAAGTGTCGAATGCAGAAAAAGAAGCAGTTCCACAGCAGGAAAAGGACAATCCGCCGCTTCTTGATAAAAATCTTGTGGATTTGGACACGGCGGCAGCCATAAAACTCTTGGGCAATGAAAAAATATTCCTGAAAATCTTAAAGGAATACTACCGCTTGATCGACTCAAAGTCAGCATCAATACAGGCACACTTTGACAGTGCAGACTGGGAAAACTACACCATCGAAGTTCACGCCCTGAAGAGTTCCTCAAAGCAAATTGGTGCAATGAAACTTTCTGACATGGCTGCCGCACTGGAAAAAGCAGGCAAGACCAACGACATTGACTATATCAAGGCCAACCACGAAGCAACTGTAAAAAAATACCTTTCCTACAGGGAAATCCTTGCACCATACTGTGCAGAGCAGGAAAACGTGCAGGAACAAAAGCCAGAGTGCGATACAGCTGTTTTGCGAGAGCAGTTTGAAAACATACGGAAAGCCGCAATGGATCTAGACATGGACACGCTCGAAGCAGCATGCAAAAAAATTGCGGAATACAGTTATCCGCAAAAGGAGCAGGAGCTTCTTTCCAAACTGCTATCTTCGTGCGATGAGCTTGACATGGACAACTGCGCCAATATTGTAGATGAATGGGAAACCTATCTTGCCTAAAGCAGCATAGGCAAGATTACAGCTACTTGTTCCTGTTTGCAAAAAAATCATCTACAAGCGACACCAAGGCTTCGGGCTTCATTGATTTGAGCAAGTAGTTTTCAGGCTTTGCAGCAAGAACATTCATAACCGTTTCCCTGTCATCTTTTGCAGTCAGGAACATGACGGGAATATGCGCCAGGGAACTGTCATTCTTTAACATTTCAAACACCTGCAAGCCCGATACAACAGGCATTTCATAGTCAAGCAGGATAAGGTCAACCTTTGTTTTTGCCAACAATGAAATGGCATTGATGCCAGAATTCGCCATAAGAACTTCGTACCGTTTGGAAAGCCAGTTTTTCATAGTACGGAGCATGACATTATCATCATCAACAACAAGAATCTTTTTTTGCAGTCGAGGTTCAAAGACAACAGACTTTGCAGCAGTGATGCGCTGAATGACATCCTGAACATTGACAGGCCTGTTGAACGTACATTCAACATTGTCTTTATTTAAAAACTGGAGGGCACCCTCTGTTTCTGACTGTTCCCCAATCAAAAATATATGGAGGTGTTCCGTTCCTATTGCCATTTCCTTATTCAAAAAAGAAAGGACATCCTTGCAGTCAACGGCAAATCCTTCAAGATACACAATGATAACGTTCGGAAGCTCATATTCGGAAGGCAACGAATAGACATTGTTGGAAGATGCAGTAGCAACGGAATAACCGGCATCTTCAATCTTTCGTACCATGGCATTAACAAGGAACCCTTGCATTGATGATATAAAAAGCACCTGCTTTTTCATGTAAAACTCCTTTTATTGCAGCAATGCCAGCACGGCACCGCTATCCACATTTGCAATAGATTTCTTTATGGCAGCATATTGTTCCGCCACGGCATCCGGCACGCAATATTCATCCAGCATGGAAACAA
>JAFVDR010000266.1 GCA_017476165.1 Treponema sp.
AGTGATTTACCAGAACATGGAATTTGAGTCTAACGACAAGGTGTATGAACTGCTGCAGTTTGTTTATGCTCATGGTGCGTTGCAGGGAAATGCCCCCTCAGTACGGGGCACGGAAAAAGACCTGCTTGCCGAAGTAATTGCCGAGTTTGAACTTGAAAATGTTCTGCAGCATGGCCTTACGGCATTGAGCAAGGGTGAAATTCAGCGCGTGTTGCTTGCATTCAGCCTGCTGTACGGCAGTGCCTGCGTGTTCATGGACGAGCCGATGTTCGCCATGGAGCAGTCTCAGAAGGAAAATGCCCTTGCCTATCTAAAGGAATTTTCCTCAAAAACGGGAACGGCATTCTTTATTTCCATGCATGAGCTTGATTTGACGCGAAAATATGCACAGAATGTCATCCTGTTTTATCCAAACCGCGACATGGACTATGGTACTCCCGAAGAAGTAATGACGGACGAGGCCTTGGAAAAGGCTTATGGCGTGCCTGTTTCCATGCTGAAGCATGGCGAAGACATGACGCGCGAAGAACTTGTTCAGTCTGCCGATGCCATTTTGGCAATGCAGAAAACTCAAAAGCAAGATAACAAAAAGAAATGAACATCTGCCTTTTTACGCAAGAAGAAATTTGTCGTCCGCTTTCCATGAGCGATGAGCGGGCCGAGCACCTGTTGCGCATTCTTCACAAAAAAGAAGGAGATTCCTTTCGTGCCGGCATCATAAACGGTCAGGCAGGAACTGCTGTTATTACGACGATTGACCATGCATCCAGCACTGACTCAAACCCCTTAGGTTTTATTCATTTTTCATTTACACCTGAAAGCGATGGAAAACCCTTGCATCCGCTTGTCATGATTATCGGTTTTCCGCGGCCGATTCAGCTGAAACGGCTTTTGCGTGACATGGCAGGGCTTGGCGTGTGCCAAGTACATCTGGTGGGAACGGAACTGGGCGAAAAATCGTATTTAAAGTCTGACCTTGCAACGACGCAGGCTGGTACAAAAATGCTTTTGGATGGCACGGTGCAGGCTGCCAGCACCCATGTGCCCCTGCTGGTGCGGCATGATTCCTTGTTGGACTGCATCCAGAGTCTTGAATCCGATGCCTTGCTGCATGGAGAATCGAGCCTGTGCATGGGGCTTGACAACGTAAAGCCTGAACAGTCGTTGAGTCGATTTCTTTTAAACAATGACAAAAAAAAGCCGTCTTTATATATAGCTGCAATAGGTAGTGAACGCGGATGGACTGATAATGAGCGTGAATGCCTTTCTGATCACGGTTTTGCCCTGCTCGGCATGGGGCAGCGAGTGCTGAGGACTGAAACCGCTGCAACGGTTTGTGCAAGCATCGTGCTCAGTTCCATGGGAGCTCTGTAAATGAAATAGACCTGTTCGGAAACCCGAAGGTTTCCTTACTGGTCTTGCATTTTTTCAGGTTGCTGATTCGGAAACTGAAGTTTCCGAACAGCTCTAATCTTGAAAAAAAGTTTGGAGACTGATAAGGAACCTCGAAAATCTGATGTTTTAGTGGTTCAAATAAGGAATATATATGGAAAATGAAAAGATAAAGGACATGCTCCTTGACATACAGGAATCTGCACTGGAGTTTTCCGTAGTGCAGTCAGGAAAGGAAAGCAAGCGTGTCAACGGGCTGTACAAGCCTGACACGCGAGAAATAATCCTGCACAACAAGAATTTCAAGACAGACAATCAGCTTGTGTATACTGCCGTGCATGAATATGTGCACCATCTGATTAACGAAGAACGCATTCAGGAAAATGGAGGCAAGGAACCTCCTCACGAAATGCGCAGTCACACCAAGTATTTCTGGGCAAAATTTGAAACGTTGCTTGAAGTTGCAGAAAAAAAAGGCTATTATAGTATAGATATAGCAGAATCTCCGGAACTGGAGGCTCTGACAAAAGAAATTCGAGAAAAGTACATAGAACCGAACGGCCTCCTGATGATTGAATTCGGGCGGGCTCTTGTGAAAGCGCAAACACTGTGTGAACAGGCGAACATTCGCTATGAAGATTATGTTGACAGGGTTTTGCAGCTTCCTCGCAGTACGGCACGGTCAGTACAAAAAGTAAGCGTGCTCCCTGATTCTGATGCAGCCATGGGCTTTGACAACTTGAAGCTTGTTGCTTCTGTAAAAAAGTCAGATGAACGGGCAAAGGTTCAGGATGCAATAAAGGCAGGAAAAAGTCCCGCTGGTGTTGTAGCTATGATGAAAAAGAAAGCCAAGGAAATTGATCCAAAGGCAAAGCTGGAAAAAGAGAGGGATCGTCTTACGAAAACGATTAATGAGCTGACTCATCGTCTTGAATTTGTGGAGGAAAGTCTTGCAAGTATGTAAATGTATTTTCGGTGCAGCTGTTTTCCTGCTTTTGAATGTGTGCGTGTCGGCACAGTCATCTGTGTTTGACATGACAATGCCCACTGTGTCATCGCCAACAATCGGCAATGGTTTTTACGTGCCGGGCAATGCGTCTAATTCTGTATATACAGGTCCTTCCAGCAAGAACGCTGCTGCAACTCAGCCTTCTGCATCATCGTCACCTTCTGCTTCTGTTGCTGCTTCTGAAAGCGATGCAGAGGATGATGCCCTGTCTTCGATTTCTGCACGAGACCTGTCGCTTTTGAGTCAGAAAGGACTTTTGGGACAGCTCGGTTCTATTTTCGATGACCGCAGCTATTCCTATGACAATGCCTACAAGTCCGGTTCTTCTGATGAAACGAACAAGCTGTTGAAAAAGGTTTTGAACCGACTGGAAGAAATCAAGGGCGGCGAAAGCGGAGTTGCAGAATCCAACGCTGCATCCCGTGTTGAATCGGCACAGGCACCGGTTTCTGCTCCTGTTGCACCTTCTGCATCTGTGGTAGACAGTGCTTTGTCTGCAAAGTCAAACCTGTTGCGCTTTACCGTAAACGGCTACGATGTATTGCGTACCTGTCGCACGGTGTATATTTCCGATGTGCAGAAAGATGGCACTTTTTTGGTGACGGGCGACCGCCGCTACAATGCCAACGGCAGGATGATGAACGAGACGTTCCACATTCTGTTTAAGGCAAAGCCTGATTCTGCGGACTGTGCAAACTATTCGTCTGCAACCGTTGTTACACAAGATGTTGAAAATCCCAATTCATTTTTGTACCAGCTTGCACAACGAAAAAATATGGAAGCAACGCGCACCGGTAACTTTGTGTCAATGCGCACAACGGATTCCAACTGGAAGCTGGAGCTTCTGGTTGACCTTGGTGAATAGAAATGATAGAAAAACTGCATGTAGGCTCGGAACGGCTTGGTCTTGTCCTGTCTCCTGAACAGTATGGAATGCTCGAAACCTATATTGACTGCGTTCTTGAATTCAACAAGACATACAATCTGATGAAAGCCGATTCTGCAGATGAACTTGCAGTAAACCATGTGCTGGACAGTCTTGCGGCTGTTCCCGCTCTGAAGGAAATTGTTGCCCAGTATGAAGCACGTAACAGTGCACTAGACGGAACAAAGTCTGTTGTCCCCGTCAAGATAGGAGACATTGGTAGTGGTGGCGGATGTCCGGGCATTCCTCTTGCAGTTGCATTCCCCTCTGTCAGTTTTACGCTAGTTGAGCGCATGGAAAAACGCTGTGCATTCCTTGAATCTGCCCTGAAAAAAACGGGCATTGTCAATGAAAAACTCCTGTGCTCACAGGCAGATAAGGTTGCTGCTGAATAGTTTGATGTTGAAGTGTTCAGGGCTTTTCACCCGTTCGACAAAAAAATCGTAAAGACGCTGTTTGCAATGCTTAAAAAGGGTGGCACCATAGCCGCGTACAAGGCTCGCTCCGAAAAGATTGAAGCCGAAATGGAAGCAGTGCACAGCATGATTCCTGACTATAAAAAAATTGCGCTCACCGTTCCATTTCTGGAAGACCATGAGCGCAACCTTGTCGTTGTTAAAAAAATCTAAGAAAACTGCTAGTTGATTTTTTTCAAAATCTTTGTAAGTCCAGCTCGTTCAATCAAGTCCAATGGACGACCTTCTGCATATTTTTTTGCATCATCCGAGAAAGAACCTGCCGTAAAGCATGTTCCGCGACCTGCTTTCTTGTCGCGCAACATATCAAGGAATTCTCGAACAAACAGTTCTCCTGTTGTGCCTGTCGTGCGGAAAAAGCGGAACAGCTCCGTGTCTTCCCACTTTGGGGTGTCGATGTCGGCAACGATGTCTACATACGATGCAGCCACCTTGATGTCTACAATCTTTGCAATGCCCCTGTCGTAGTATGCTCCGACAATCTTGCGGCACAGCACGACGAATTCACTTGCAGGTCCTGAAAGGTACACTTGCAGGTTATGGTTCTGACCCAGTTCCTGATAGCGTGCCAGCAGAGCATCGACATCCTTGTAGTTTGGATTTTGGGCGCGCACCTGTTTGAGCATTGCAAGACCGTCCTGCAACTTGTTCTGGTCAAGATAGCAGAGTGCCAGGCGGTATTCAATTTCTATCTTTGTTTCCGCTGCAAGGTTCTGGTGCTTTAGGCCGATGAGGAAGTCTTGAATGGCAAGATCCTTGTTGCCCTGGTTTGAATGGTAGATGCCTGCATGAAGACATGATACAGGACCGTATTCCGTGTCTGGCCGCAAATGTGAAAAAATCTGAACAGCTTTGTCTCCATGACCGTCTTCTGCCATTGCCTGTGCATAGTAGAACATGGTTTCCTTGTTGCTCGGATCTTCCGTAATGGCTTTTTTAAAGTAAGTGATGCTTTCCCGGTAGTGGTGCTGCTTGTACAGTGCCATTGCCAGATAGCTGAATGCATTTTCGGTAAGCGGGTCAATCATGAGTGTTTTCTTAAAGCACGGAACGGCTTTTTCAAACTGGTTCAAGTTGTAGTAGGCAATGCCAAGGTTCTTGTTTACATTGATATCCTGAGAGTCCTGGGCATAGGCAAGCGTCAGGTATTTTATGGCTTCTTCATTTGCCTTGAGCTTTAAGGCGATTTCTCCTGCACGGACATTTACCTGGAGCTTGTCTATTTTGTCTGAGACAATGGCAAGCCGCGACAGGTTCTGATAGACAGGGTACGCTTTGTCCCACAGCTGATTCTTGTAGTATATGTCGCCCAAAGGAATAAGTCCTGCAGGGTCATCGGGGTTCTTTGAAAGCTTGCGGCTTGCTTCCTTCATGATTTGACTTTGTGATTTCGTGTGCTTGCCTGTTCCTGAAGATGAACCATCTCCCGAACCAGAAGGTGCTTTTTTCCCCATCATGACAACAAGGACTGCCACAATAGCAATGACAACAACGCCAGCAATCAAATATGTAAATACGCTTCCCATGTTATATCCTTATTAAGAAAAACTGTTCTTATGTTTATCGGCATGAATTGCTCATGCCTTTAAAACAGTGCTGCTATGAGCGGTGTTCGTTTACCAGAAGGGCAATCCTGTCCAAGGCAGTCTTGATTTTGTCTATGGCTGTTGCATAGCAGCAGCGGATGTGCCCTTCGCCCGCCTTGCCGAATGCCGTGCCTGGTACTACGGCAACGTTGTGTTTTTGGAACAGCTCCGTTGCAAATTCTTCTGCAGTCAATCCTGTGCTGCTGATGTCCGGGAACATGTAGAATGCACCTGTCGGCTCTGGTACGGAAAGCCCCATGTCCGTAAACGCCTTGTACATCAGGTTGCGGCGCTGCTGATAGCTGACGCGCATTTTTTCAACCTCGTTCCAGCCGTTTTTCAGACCTTCGAGAGCCGCATACTGGCTCATGATGGGGGCGCATATCGTGTTGTACTGGTGCAGCTTTACAATCTGTGCCATCAAGTCTTCTGGGGCGGCAATGTAGCCGATTCGCCATCCTGTCATGGCAAATGACTTTGAAAAACCGTTCAGTATGATGGTGTAGTCCTTCATGCCGGGAAAGCTTCCCACGGAAACGTGTTCATGTCCATCGTACACCAGCTCGCAGTAGATTTCGTCGGCAATGCACCATATCTGGTGTTCCTTTGCAATTGCGGCAATCTTTTCGAGTTCTTCCCTTGGAATCATTGTTCCTGTCGGATTGCTCGGCGAACAGAACATGATGGCCTTTGTCTTAGGCGTGATGAGGGACTTGAACTGTTCCGCAGTAGGATAAAAGCCATTCTTGCTGGTGTCAAGGCTCACGATTTTTGCACCGCACAGGTGGGCAAGAGGAATGTAGTTGACATAGCACGGCTCGCAGACAATCAGCTCGTCTCCGGGGTTCAGCACGGCACGCAGGACGGCATCAACGCCTTCGCTTGCGCCAACGGTCACCAGAATTTCCTTGCTGGGATTGTAATACAGGTTGTAGCGTTCCATGTATTTTGCAATTTCGGAGCGCAGTTCCAAAAGCCCCCAGTTGCTCGTGTAGCTGGTGTGCCCCTGTTCCAGATGGTAAAAGGCTTCTTCCCTCATGAGCCATGGAGTCGGAAAGTCCGGCTCGCCCACTGAAAGGGATATGACGTCATCGTGACCGATGAGCATTTCAAAAAATTTGCGGATTCCGCTTGGTGGCGTTTCCACCATTGCCTTGCTGAATTTATCGGCCCTCGTATTCATTATGCGGTTACTCCTTCTCTGCTGTCAGAACGCTGTTCAACATATACAATGTCATTTTCTTTGTAGGTCTTCAGGATAAAGTGCGTTTTTGTAGAGCGCACGCCAGCCAACGTAGAAAGCTTTCGGGCAACGAACAGGGCGACTTCCTGAAGGGAATCTCCTTCGATGATGACTTTCAAGTCGTAGCCGCCGCTCATGAGGTACAGTGACTTTACCTGCGGAAAGCGGTAGATTCTGTCTGCAATGCCGTCAAAGCCGTGTTCCCGCTCTGGAGCAACCTGAATTTCGATTTCAGCACAAACCTTTTCTTTGGCAAGGGCATCTTTTTCGGGATTGATGATGGCGGCATATTTCATGATAATGCCGTCATTTTCCAGCTTTTGGATAATGGCATTTACTTCATCCGGTGTCTTTTTAGTCATTGCAGAAATGTCTTCTGCAGAAAGACGTGCATTGTCGCGCAACAAGTTCAAGATTTCTTCTGATGCGTCCATTGTATGCCTCCATTATTGTGAGTTGTGGCAACCTTAGTTCCCTGATATGATTTTTTTTTAGAGTACACTATTTCATGTAAATGTACAAGGAAATGCAATCTTTTTCTTCCATATATATGACGATATTATTGCACAAACTTGGCTATACATTGCAATTATTTCTAAAAATGTTCTTCTATGAATTTATTGACGTATGGAAGGAATTCTTTCTGCATAATCGCTTTGGTATTAAAGCTTGACTGTGAGGCATTGCGGATAAAAAGGTCGGCAGGATTTATCTCTAAAACATCGGAAATCTTGAACAGCAAATCAAAAGAAGGGAATTGCCTTGCACATTCAATGCAGCCAATTGTTGCAGGTTGGCAGTTGCAAAGTTCTGCGAGTTTTGCTTGTGAAAGTCCTTTTATACTCCTGTAATATTTTAAATTCGCAATAAAATCCGCTTGATATGACATCCTGCACTTAGTATAAATAAGGTGATTCTTCATTTAAATTGCTCCAAAACTAGTGACTTTTAGATATTTATATGTTAAAATTAGTAAATGTCGCAATTTACTTTGTTTGGCATATAAGCGTTAATCCCATATTCTGTATGGGCTGTATATTACAATTATAATTATGGAGGATTTCCTATGAAGAAAATGCCTGTTTTGACTATGTGTCTATTTGCATTAGCTTTATTCTTTTTTGCATGTTCCAATGGCAGTGATAGTGATGATGATGACGGTTCTGCATCAGCAAAGGTAACAAAGGTAAGTACTGCAGAAGTAGCAGGAAAAACTTTTTCGCTTTCTAGTCCAGCCAGAAGCTCTAGTGCGTATGTTATAATATTTGACGCGAGCGGAACTGGAGGAACTGTTAATCAAGGCGGCACCTCGGCAGGTACTATAACGTATGACGGAGATGTACTTGTGGTAAGCTGTTGGTCTACAAGTTTTTCTCTCCGGCATGTTAATGATGAGATTCGTCTTCTTGATACACAATTTTTTATAAAAGAAGATAGGCAGAATGGTTATTATGGTACATGGATTTATGGGGGCGATGAAAGAGATGTCGTTGTTGTTAATAGTAATGGGACGTTGGTAGAAACGAATTATAAGGGTGAAAAGTATTATTATGATTGGAAACTCAAAAACGGACTTATCATGATGAGGCAAACTGGCTCTAGTGCAGACTTTCAGCATTGGGGCTGGGTCTATGATGGGGAAATGCATGTATGGCGCAGTAAATATGTTCTTGTGATTGTGTCTTAGACTTCATTTTCCTAAGCGGTTTTGCCCTTGGTCGTACATGTCTGCCAGGGAAATGAGCACGGTGTCGCCAAGTCCTGCCGTTTCAAACCAGTCGGAAAAACCGCTTAGGGAAAACAAAAGGTATTTTTCCACCTTGTACTTGCCGCTGACAAGGGCTGCCCTTCTTCGCAGTGTTTCCAAGATGCTCCTGTCTACAGGCTCGTTCTTGAACTTGCATTCTCCGACAACAGCCGTTTTGTCAGTGTCTGACACTGACACGACATCAATGTCTGCCGTCTGCCAGAATTTTTTGCCGCCTGCACTTTCTATCAGTTCCGTTCCCCAGTATGTTCCAGCCCGTGTAATGAACGCACCGAATCTGCCCTGAACGCCCATTTCCAGCGTGTAATGGCGTGCCATGTCCTCAAAGACGCTTCCCATGAATGCATGAAGGGCGGGCTTTACCACCCTTTCGTAGTAAAGGCTTCCCTGCCCCATCTCAATGACGCTGTAAGCAGTCGGAATGAATCTGTACCAGAATTTGAACATGCTGTCCTTTAGCACATACTGAGTCTTTTTCTTGTTGTTTTCTTCCGTAATGCATTTTCTGCGCTCCACCAGCCCCACTTCCATGAGTTTTTCGATGGAATACAAGACCGTAGGCTCTTTTTCACGGATTTTTGTCGCAATGCCGTTCAAGGTGTTTTCGCCGGACGCTATCTGTTCGATGATATTGTTTACGAGCGTTATGTCGGAAAACTCCTGTGACAGCAGGTTTCTTGTCTCGTCAAACAAATATCCGTTGGGGCTGAAGAATTGATTCTTTATGTTTTCGTCAAGGCTCTTTTCTGCATTGAACAGTGCAAGGTATTTTGCAACTCCTCCGGTAACTCCGTAACAGATGGCCTTTTCCTCTGCCGAATAGCATGGAACGAACAGGGCTGCTTCACGGTAGTTGAAAGCTTCAAGCTTTATCTGGGAATCCCTCCGCCCAAAAAGGGGGCTTTTTTCGCTTAGGATTTTGTTTTCCATAAAGCTGAGCGCGGAACCGCAGAGGATAATCATCAGGTTCTTTTTCGCCCATTGCGTGTCGATGTATTTTTGCATTATGGAAAGAAGCCCTTCGTCCTTTTCCGCCCAGTACGGAAGCTCGTCTATGACAAGGACGAGCTTTTCGCCTTGGAGTTTTTGGGTAATTGCATCGAAAAGGGCTTCGTGCGAAGTGAATCTTGCATCTGCGTATGCAGGGTCAAGGACGGAAAGCACCTGTCTGGAAAACAGTTCCAGGTTCCGCCCTGCACCTACTTTCGTTGCCGTGTAGAAAATGGTCTTTTTGCCCTTTACGAATTCCCTGATGAGGGATGACTTTCCTATCCGCCTTCTGCCGTAGATTATGGTCATTCCAAAGCCTTTCTTTGCATAGACTTCTTCAAGGCTCTGTAATTCCCGCGTTCGTCCAACAAACATTGCACAGCTCCTTTGTTTTCATTCAAATCAATTTTATTAAAATCAATTTGAATGAAAACGCTTTCTTTACTGTACCACACAGACAGAAATCGTCAAGTGGAAAATGAAAAGGGCTGTACGTGGGTAGCGGAACTTTTCCGACTGTCTGTCGGCAGATACGCTGCTCTGCATTGTAAGGACAAAGAGTTCTGCATTGTAAGGACAAAGAGCTTTGCATTGTAATGTCAAAGAGCTTTGCATTGTAATGTCTGCGTCTTTGTTGTTCAATTTGCATCAAGTTTAATTTGCAAACGCCTTTTTTTCAGGAATCAGGACTTCCCCAAGAATTGTGTTCAGAGTATTATGAAAAAAACTTTTTTATGGAGGAGCCATGCCACATCCAGGAGGAAGGTTTAACAGGGCATTCCTTACCGAAGAAGAAAAGGCAAATCGTCCTAAAGTCACCTTTGCACTTGTAAAGCGGGTGTTTTCGTATCTTGTGCCGTACTGGAAGCAGACTGTGCTGGTGCTTGCGGCAATCTTTGTGTCTTCCGTATTTACGCTGCTTCCTTCCATACTGACAGGACGCATCATAGACGAAGGTCTGATAGGACGCAACATGCGTGCATTGGTCACCCTCATTGCAGCATCCCTGTTTGTCACCGTATGCGCAAACCTTATCAGCGTATTTCAGAACTACCTGAACACATGGATTGCCCAGCACATCATATTCGATATGCGCAACAAGATGTTCCGGCACCTGCAGAACATGTCGCAGCAGTTTTTTACCACGAACAATCAGGGCGACATCGTTACGCGCATGACAAGCGACATTTCCGGCATACAGAACATAGTCACGAATACGCTTTCCAGCATACTGTCCAATTCAATCACCCTGATTATTGCACTGGTCGCCATGTTCCAGAAAAACTGGATGCTTGCCCTGCTGGGCATTCTGATAGTGCCGCTGTTCGTCATTCCTTCTCGGTTGACGGGAAAACGCCGCTTTACCCTGACGCAGGAAGCCCAGTCTTGCAGCGATGAAATGAACGGAATTTTGAACGAAACGCTTTCGGTGAGCGGTCAGCTTTTGGTAAAGCTGTTCTGCACTGAAAATCGAGAATACGAACGGTACAAAGACGTAAACCGTCGCATGACACGGTTGAACATAAGGGAAAACATGGCTGGCCGATGGTTCTTTATGGCAATGAGCACCTTTTCCAGCATTGGCCCCATGCTGCTCTATTTGGTGGGCGGCATGCTGATAATGCGGTCAGACGGCGGTCTGTCCTCCATAACGGTTGGTGACATCACTGTGTTTGTGGCCTTGCTTGGCAAAATTTACATGCCGGTTAATCAGCTTTTGAACATTCAGGTGGACTGGATTCGTGCTATGGCTCTGTTTACGCGCATTTTCGAGTATTTTGACATGAAGCCTGACATCCAGAATGCACCCGATGCCGTTACGCCATCGTTTTGCAATGGCGAGGTGGAGTTTAGGCATGTGGATTTTGCCTACAGCCCTGAGCGTACCATCTTGAAGGATGTGTCGTTTTCCCTTTCCAGCGGCAAGTGCATTGCGATTGTCGGTCCGAGCGGCAGTGGCAAAAGCACCCTTGTAAACTTGATTCCCCGTCTGTATGACGTTAAGTACGGCACGGTTTTTTTTGACGGCAGGGATGTCCGCCGTCTGGATCTGACGTTTTTGCGCTCCCACATTGGCATTGTAAGCCAAGAAACCTATCTCTTTAACGGAAGCATCCGTGACAACCTGCTGTATGCAAAACCTGATGCCACTGAACAGGAATTGATGGACGTATGCAAGACGGCAAACATCTGGGATTTCATCAGCTCGCAGGATGCGGGTCTTGATACTATGGTGGGAAACAGGGGGTTAAAGCTTTCCGGCGGAGAAAAGCAACGCATTTCCATTGCGCGCGTGCTGCTGAAAGATCCAGCCCTGCTCATCTTTGACGAAGCTACCAGCGCGTTGGATTCCATTAGCGAAGCGAAAATTCAGGAAGCAATCGAGCCGCTCATCCAGGAGCGGACGAGCATACTGATTGCGCACCGGCTTTCGACAATACTTGCGGCAGACGAAATTCTGGTGGTCAAGGACGGCAGGGTGGTGGAGCAGGGAACGCATGCAACGCTTTTGAAAGCGGGTGGCGTGTATACCCAACTGTACGAGACGCAGTTCAAGATAAAATGAATTTTCTTGGATGGAGTTGTTCTGCCTAGCCCAGTTGTGCGGAACGCAGCGGAGCATTCCAGTCTACGGTGGCGTTTATTGTGGCAGCAATTTCATCTATGACGGAATGCAGTTGTGCCAAAAGGGATGCCTCCCTTTTTTTTGAACGGCGGCCTGAACCTTCAAATACTACCTTTGAAACGTACGCATCGTAGCTTACGGCAAAATCCGTTTCGTCTTTATGGGGAAAAAACGTTGCCGCTGCCGTGTAGGCAATGTGCCCCTGCTCTGAATCTGATGTAAGGGTAACGCGGGCAGCCCTGCGTTCTGTGCCGTTGAACGTACAGGATGCTGAAAAATACTGGGCGTACACATCTATAGTCATGTTTTGTCCTCCGCATTCAGTATATGCCAATGCTGCAGATGTGGCAATGTGGCACATTATTCTCCTTCATGAAAAAAAAGGCTTGAAAAAGGAAGAATAGCTCATGTATAATATTCGATAGGCTCTAAATGTTGATCGAGGGAATATTCATCCAAAAAGTTTGCAAAAAATTACAAGGGGGCATCCCCCTGCAAAGGAGTTGCTATGTTCAATGGTGTAAAAGCCAAGAAAGAAAAGAGTCTTATTGCCTATCTTATTGCAAGTATTGCCGGTGCAATTCTTGTCCTTACCGTACTTCAGATTATGACCGTTTCCTCCATTTCAAGCAAACGAATCATTGCCGATGACATCAACATGTATATCAATATGGCGGACGGATATGCTTTGTCCGTGGAAAAGAACATTGAAGGGTATTTCCGGGAGTTGAATGGATATGTGTATGCCGATGTCATGGAAAACGGAAATCTTGAAGAGTGCTATGAATGGATTATGGATCAACGGCACGCCGACATGCGCGGAGACTTTGATTATGTTATGCTTTCTGGACCTGATGGGCAAGCTCGTACTGATCTAGGTGGCATCACAAATGTTGCAGAGCGCGATTACTTTAAAGCTATTATGCAGCAGGGAAAGGATAAATATGTCGATGACCCTGTCATTGGAAAAACGACGGGGCAGCCTGTCGTGCACATTACTCGGGCACTAAAAGATAAAAACGGCAAGACGTTTGCCATGATTAGCGGTGTTGTAAACGTGCACTTGATAACAGAGGAAATCAAACGGATAAAGGTTGGTGAAAGCGGTTTTGGATGGATGCTTTCGAGCAAGGGTCTTGTTATTGCCCATCCTGCAGAAAACCTTGTGATGAATGTGAATTTCATTACGGACACAGATTCGAGCGAAAGTTCTCAGGACTTGGTTGCCGCAGCAAAGAAAATTGCTGCGGGGGAACGAGGCTTTTCATGGGCGAAGGCTTCCGACAGAAATGGACAGGATTTGATTGTGTACAGGAATATAGAAGGTACTCCATGGGGATTCGCCCTTTCTGTTCCCGACAATCAGATTTACGATTTGGTGCGGACGATACAAAACATTCTTATTGCCGGCGGTCTGTTCATTGTCGTTCTTATTGCCCTTTTAGGAGGAATCCTGCTGTACAGGTCTCTTCGTCCGCTGCAGGTGGTGGAAAAGACGATACAGGGCATTGCGTCTGGTGATGCCGATTTGACAAAGCGGATTGACATACGTGCGAACAACGAGATTGGAAAGGTTGTCAATGGTTTCAATGCATTTGCCGAAAAGCTCCAGTCTATCATCGGAGATGTAAAGAATTCCAAGGATGACTTGATTGTGGCAGGAACAGACATGACTCATGCAGCTCAGGAAACGGCAAGCTCAATTACCGAAATTCTTGCCAACATTGAAAGCGTGCATCATCAGATTGAAGGCCAGCAGACGAGTGTTGACCAGACTGCCGGTGCAGTGAATGAGATTGCATCAAACATAGAATCCCTTGAGCGGATGATTGAACATCAGTCAAGCGGCGTAACGCAAGCGAGTGCTGCTGTTGAGCAGATGATTGGAAACATTTCTTCCGTCAATACTTCGGTGGATAAGATGGTGCGTTCCTTCGGCGAGTTGCGCACAAATTCAAAGGATGGTTTCATTAAGCAGCAGGCGGTAAACGATAGGGTCAAGGCTATTGAAACGCAGTCTCAGATGCTGCAGGATGCAAACACTGCCATTGCAAACATTGCCGAGCAGACAAACCTGCTTGCCATGAATGCCGCCATTGAGGCTGCCCATGCAGGAGAGGCTGGCAAAGGCTTTGCCGTTGTTGCCGATGAAATTCGAAAGCTTTCCGAGACCTCTACCGCTCAGTCAAAGACGATTGGCGAACAGCTTACGAACATCAAGGAGTCCATTGCCGATGTCGTTACTGCATCAGGCGAAGCAAGCGGTGCTTTTGAATCTGTCTCGCTCAAGCTAGAAGAAACTGATCAGCTTGTCATGCAGATTAAAGCTGCCATGCAGGAACAGAACGAAGGTTCAAAGCAGATTACTCAGGTGCTTCGCAGCATGAATGACAGTACGTCCGAAGTCCACAGTGCATCGGCGGAAATGGAAAAGGGCAATCAGTTGATTCTGAAAGAAGTTCAGGTTCTGCAGGATGCTACGATGGCAATGAGCACCAGCATGCAGGAAATGACCATTGGTGCCAAG
>JAFVDR010000267.1 GCA_017476165.1 Treponema sp.
CTGATGCATAGTGATCGGTAACGATTCCCATTATCTTTTCCAATGGTGCTTGTACCAGAGATGCAAACAAATCTTCCTTATCCTTGAAGAAAAAGTAAAGTGCTCCTGTTGTGACGCCTGCATTCTTGCAGATTGTCCTCAACGAGGCCGCTGTGTATCCTTTTTCCAGAAATTCTGTTTTTGCACTTTGCAATAATTTTTCTTTCGTTTCTCTTTCATTGTCCATAACAATGTTATGCTACTTCGTCTTGAAAAAAAAAGCAATAGGGGATATACTCCAAAGATGGTAAGACTTATCCTTTCTGATTTGGACGGCACTCTTTTGCACGATGACAAGACTATTTCCAAAAAGAGTGCAGAGGCATTTTCTTTTGCCCGAAAACAGGGTGTCCTGATTGGTTTTTGTACATCACGGTCTCGTCTGAACATAAAAGAGTATCTTGAACAGGTGCAGACAGATTTTCTTATTGCCAATGGCGGTGCTTGCGTGATGGTTGGCACGGAGTGCATTTATGACTGCAGCTTTTCTCTTGAAGAAACGAGGACTCTTTTTGATTCAATATATAGAATATGTGGTGATGATGTCGAAATGACTGCCGACATGAGGGATGCTCTGTATTGGAATCGTAGAAAGGTGGATCAGCATTACGTGTATGCACGAGAGTCTGTCTATGATGATTTTAGAAATTTTAATGAACCTGCCATGAAAATATGCGTTCATACGTGGGATGATGACAAAGCTCTGGAGATAGCTTCTGTCTTGGGAATTGATGAGGTTGATTTCATTAAATTTTCTGATATTCCGTGGTACAAGTTTTCTAAGAAAAATGCAACGAAAGAAAAAGCTATTCAAAGACTTTCCCAGCATTTGAAAATCCCTGTAGCTGAAATGGCTGCATTCGGAGATGATTTTAATGATATTGGCATGCTGAAAATGTGCGGACATGGCATTGCAATGCAAAATGCTATCGAAGAAGTAAAGCTCTGTGCCAGCGAAGTAACGCTTTCAAATGAAGCTGATGGTGTTGCTGAGTGGATATATCGGCATATCGGGATGTCTCGAAAAACGGAAGACTTTCGTGATGCACATCAATAATTACAGCGGCATACAGGAATAAGATGCCACCGTATAGCCTGCTTTTTGGATGGTGTCCTTGACTTGATTTTCATTAATGCCTTCCTTTAGCAGTATATGAGCCGTTTTTGTTTTCTGGCTTATTTTTTTTGCCCACATACCATCCTGTCCGTTCACTGCATTGCTTATTTTCATGACGCAGTTTGCACACATGATGTCTGGTATGCTTATTTCAGCACTGTATGCGTAGTTTGATTTGTTTTTATCTGATGGCTGAATGTTCAATGTTCCGCTGCCACCGCCACCGCCACAACAACTGCTTTCTCCTTTTAAATGTTTCATGTAACTTCGGATTCCAATGAAAACAAATGCTGCCAGAATGAATATGATGATGCCGTTTATCATTTTTTTGCCTCTTTATCTTTATGATTTAGATTTATCTTTGCCTGCTTTATCATGTTGTCAATATTTTTTTCTGCACTACAGGCATGGTTTGTACAGATTCCATTTTTATGTGCCGAGCAGGAGTAGCATCCCAACGAAGTTTTTTCTTTCGTTGCTTCTTCATAATTATGAATGACTTTTCGCACTATGAATATGGAATATGCTGCGATGATGCCTATCAGTATATAATTAATCATAAAACTTCCTTGCTCATAAAAAAGGGAGATTGCATTTTTTCAGCAATAGCCTTGTTGCAATCCCCCTTCAAACACTGGACGTTAAAAATCTCTGTATTGACTACTTTATTATGGAAACTTCTAAAAACTTCATTTTAGAGGTTTCCTTATGCTCTTTTTCTCGCATCTTCCTTTGCATACGGATTTGGACGGAAGAGCATGAACAGAATGAATACAAGCAGGATTAATGCAACTATAAAGCCTGCAATGTTTGCACCTGTGTCTGCCATTCCTCCATGAACAAAGAACATTCCGAACTGGTAGAAGATGAATGTAACAACCCAAGCGAAGACATTCTGGAAAACGATTGCAAACCAGAACCATTTTCTGCTCTTGAGTTCGTTTGCCATTGTTGCAATAGCTGCAAGACAAGGAGAATCGAGCAAGTTGAACATGAGGAATGAGAATGCTGCAATTGCCGTTGGGAACCATGATGCAACTCCTGTTGCAACGGCAGAAGCAGCTTCGGCTTCCTCCAATGCAGCTTCTGCAAGTTCGGGATCAACATTTGCAAGAACACCCATTGTTGTAACGATTGCTTCTTTTGCAGAGAAACCTGACAGTGAAGATGCAGCTGCCTGCCATCCACCTTCTGCACCACCGAATCCAAGAGGAACGAATATCCAACGGATAGCGTTTCCTATTGAGGCAATAATTGAATCGTTTGGATCTACAAGTCCAAATCCTTCTTCTCCGAAACCGTAGCTTGAAAGGAACCACATGACGATACATGCAAGGAAGAGGATTGTTCCTGCTTTCTTGATGAAGCTCCACAAGCGTTCCCATGTGTGCAACAATACTGTTTTCAAAGAAGGAATGTGATACTGAGGCAATTCCATTACGAACGGTGCTGCAGGTCCGTGGAAATATTTTGTCTTTTTAAGACCGATTGCTGCAATAAGGACTGCTGCAATACCAATCAAGTACATCAGTGAACCAAGCCAAGCTACTTCTCCATTTCCTGCACCAAGAACGTGCTGTCCGATAACAACAGAGAACAGTCCGATGACAGGAAGCTTTGCTCCACAAGGAATCCATGTTGTTGTCATGATTGTCATGCGACGGTCATTTTCGTTTTCTATAGTTCGGCTTGACATGATACCGGGAATGCCACATCCAGAAGATATGAGCAGTGGAATGAATGATTTTCCGCTGAGACCAAAGTGTCGGAACAAGCGATCCATAACAAACGCAATGCGAACCATGTATCCTACATCTTCAAGAATAGACAGGAGCAGGAATAGAATTGCCATCTGAGGCAAAAATCCGAATACTGCGCCAAGCCCTCCAATAATGCCGTTTACGATACAGTCTGTAAGTACTTCATTTGCACCTGCATTGTTCAAGGCATTTTCTACCCATTCCTGAATGCCACCTACGAAAGTGTCGTTTGCCCAGTCCGTACCCATTGTACCGACTGTACTCACTGCCACCCAATATACAAACCACATGACAACAAGGAAGATTGGAAGACCAAGCCAACGGCTTGTTACAATGTTGTCAATTTTGTCTGACATTGTTTCTTTTCTTCCGCTCTTTACAAGAACTCCTTTGAGAAGGTTGATGATGTATTCATATCTTTCATTCGTTATGATTGAACTGATGTCATCGTCCATTTCTTTTTCAAGCTTTGCAGTAATTGCTTCTGCTTTACTTGTATCAGCAAGTCCTATTTTTTCAATGACTTTTTCATCCCTTTCGAGAACCTTGATGGCAGTCCATCGTTTGATTTTATCATCTACGGATGCTGGCAGCAATGCTTCTGTTTCTGAAATGGCTGCTTCCACATTGTGTGCAAAGCATGGTTTTGGAGTCGGTGCTGGAGATTTTGCTGCTTCGACGGCGGCATCAGCTGCTTCCTTTACACCTTTATTGTGCAGTGCAACTGTTTCAATGACTTTGCAACCTAGTTTTTCTTCAAGTTTTTTTGTATCAATCTTATCGCCTGCTTTTTTGAGGGCATCGACCATATTCAGTGCAACAACAACAGGTTTCCCCAATTCCAAAATCTGTGTTGTTAGATACAGGTTTCGCTCTATGTTTGTTGCATCTACAATGTTTATGACAGCTTGTGGTTCATTGCTTGCCAGATAATCGCGAGAAACGACTTCTTCATTTGTATATGGTGAAAGTGAGTAAATGCCGGGAAGGTCTGTAACGATTGTATTGCTTGAACCCTTTATTTTGCCTTCCTTCTTTTCTACTGTTACCCCCGGCCAGTTGCCGACATATTGTACGGCTCCTGTCAGACCATTGAACATTGTTGTTTTTCCGCAGTTAGGGTTTCCTGCAAGAGCTATTTTTGTTGTAGCCATTTTCTGTTACCTCACTCTACTTCAATGCATTCTGCATCATCTTTACGGACGGAAAGTTCATATCCACGAATTGTTACTTCAACGGGGTCTCCTAAAGGAGCTACTTTTCTAATGTAAACTTTACAACCTTTTGTAAATCCCATGTCCATAAGGCGTCGTTTTAGTGCACCTTCACCTTTTAGGCTCTTTACTTTTACTTCAGAACCTACTTTTGCTTCTCGCAATGTAGCCATTATATATTTCTCCTATTAGTGCCTCAAACTATATGTTTCCACTGGGTGCAAAGTACCCCCGTGCTTTAATGTTTCCGCATTCGCACGGCAGGTACGCTCAGTACCGATACGTGAGTACCAGAGTCTTTCAATCATGTAAATATGAATCGGTTTTAAATTAAAACTTTTGAAGCCATGCCCTTGTCTAAGGCGATGCGAGCTTCCTTTACCTTTACGATTAATCCTGTGTTGACTTTTTGAATTACAGTAACAGTGCTGCCGGTTGTAAAGCCTAAATCAACAAGGTGCTGCTTTACATCTGGTGCTCCTCCAATGCTTTTAATGGTCACTTCATCTCCAATTGATGCAAAAAGTAATGGCATGTACAAGCTCCTGTATATTAGCAAAGGGTTATAGATATAGATTCCAAGTAATCTATGAATCTGCCAACTAACAAATATTAACATAAACCAATTACTGAAATAAGTCAATAGTTTTAGCTAACTGTTATTAGATATTGTTGTCAAAAATAAAAAAGGCCTGATTTTTGTGAATCAGACCTATAAAAAAGGAATGTGATTATGTTGTTTTTATGCCCATTGTCCGACAGTTTGTTCTATTTTTTCAATTTCGTTTAGGATTTCACTTTTTTTCTTTGGCGTATAGAAATTTACTTTTGACTGAAGTTTTCGTGCCATTGGAATCAATGACTGTAGTTTTTCCAACGGAAGCGTTTCCTTTTGGAACTCTATTAAGACGCTTCCTGTCTTTTCATTGTATTCCATGTTTTTTACGGTGCATAGCTTTTGTACTACATTGGTTGCTGCATTGCGTATGTCATCATCTTTCAATATTTTATCGCGAATTCTTATTTTTTCTGTTTCCTCGTAATAATTAATCTGCATTAGTATTTCTCCTGTAATAGGGGCTGTGTTGCCTGAACGCTAAAAAGTATTGTTGAGGAATTGTGCAGGATAGCAGCCAATGATGGGTTGATTAATCCGAATAATCCTAAGACAATCAATGATGAATTAATTGCAATTATGCCTCTGTTGTTGCGGTCAATTTTATCCATGAGCCGTTTTCCCATAATCCTCATTTTATACAATCCGTTCAAACCGTCATCTGATGACAGTATGATGTCAGATGTTTCACCTGTAATTGCTGCACAGTCTCCCATTGCAATTCCTGTGTCTGCCGCTGCAAGAGCAGGTGCATCGTTAATGCCATCACCAATCATGATGACCTTGTGTCCTTTTTTCTTCTGTTCGTTGATGTACTTTACTTTGTCTTCAGGCAAAGCGTGTGAAATATAGTGATCAACTTTTGTTATTTCTGCAGCTGTCCTTGCGGCTCCTTCATCATCTCCTGTAATCATGGTACAGTTTTTAATGCCGCTCTTATGGAGTTTTTTTATGATATGTGCTGCATTATCCCTTACAGGATCGTTAATTGCAAAAATGCCCAGCAAGTGATTTTCTTCTGCAAGATACAAAAGGGATTCTCCCTTTGCGATGGCTTCGTCTTGAATGAGTTTTAAATTTTCAGGTTCTGCAATGTGTTCGTCTTCAAAAATAAAGTGACGGCTGCCTATTAAAAGTCGTTTATCATTCAAGTAGGTTGCAATGCCGTGTGCAACGATATATTCAACTTTTGCATGTTCTTCTGGATGCTGAAGCTGCTTGTCTTTTGCCGCATGTACTATTGCTGTTGCAACAGGATGTGCAAAATGTTCTTCAAGACAGGCAGCGAGTCTCAGAAGTTCTTCTTCGGTTTTGTCGCAGAATGGTATGATTCTTGACAGCTTAGGTTTTGCGGCTGTAAGAGTACCTGTTTTGTCTAGAACAACGGTATCTGCAAGGGAAACATCTTCGAGATATTTTCCGCCTTTTACCAGAATGCCGTGCTGCGCACTTTCCTTCATTGCACTTAACACAGCTATGGGAGCCGCAAGCTTCATTGCACAGGAATAGTCTACCATCAGTGTTGCCATGACTTTCGTGATGTTTCGCGTGAATAGGAATGTGAACAGCGAAAGTATAAAATTGTATTTGACAAGTTTATCGGCAAGATGTTCTGAACGTATCTGCGATGAAACTTTAAGCTGCTGTGAATGTTCTATCATTGACAGAATGTTCTGAACTTTTGTTTGGGAACCTGTTGCCCTAACAACAATGAACAGCTCTCCTTCCTGAACAACTGTTCCCGCAAAAACACTTTGTCCCTTTCTTTTTTCAACTGCAAGGGGTTCTCCTGTAATGGAGGCTTGATTGACCAGTGCTTCGCCATCAATGACTTCGCCATCTGCTGGAATCAAGGAACCTGTCCGCACTGCAACGATGTTTCCTGTTTTGAGCATGTACAGGGGAACAGATTTTTCTGTCTTTCCCTCGATAACCTGCACCATATCTTTGTCAGAAAGCATGGTAAGTGCAAGATCTGAATATGATTTTTTCTTTGTATACTCTTCTATTGTTTCACCAATATTCAATAAGAAATTTATGTTCGAAGCTGTATTAGCGTCTCCTGTAACGATTGCCATTGTAATTGCAGTAGCATCAAGTACATCAGCCTTGAAAATTTTCCCTTTGCTTATGCATGACAAACCTTTTAAAATGCGTGGACTGAGGTTAAATGCCCTTAGTACCATCCGTACAGGAAGCGGTAAAAATTGTTTTAAATAGTGTGTAACGGTCATGATAGCAAGAGTCTGAATGAGACTTTGCTGCTTTTGAGGAGCTTCAACAGAATTAAGCATTTCTTCATCTTTCAAGTATTTGTCTGAAAGTGCCATGAAGAATGCCTTTATCTGTTTTTCAGAAAGAATGTCTGTGTTGTAATAGATTAAAAAAGAACCTGTTGTAAAATTTACTGTTACCTTAGTCATTCCTTCTTGTACGGAAAGCAAACTCTGCGCAAGAGTAGCCTGACGTGAGGTTATGTTTTGTTTATCGTAACGTATGCGGATACGTCCCGGCAGGGAGTGCTTTACGTAAAAATCCATGTGCGTTGCCTTTCTGATTTTGCCTTAGTTATTATGCCTTGGCTTTTTTCTGCTTTGATTCTGCTGAAACATCTTCTGCATCTTCTTTTACAGATTCAATGAATTCAGAAGCATCATCCTTAAGCTGCAATCCTGCTGCAACTACTTTTGCACATCCTTTCCTAAAGGTCTGGGTCTGAACAAAAGCTACCAAAGCACCTCCGATAAGACCGCCAATCAATAATTGTTTGCAATCAAATGTCATTGTATGTCTCCTTATATTGATTTGATGATATTAATAATAATGTACACTTTGAAAAAAAACAATACAAAATTATTCTGCATGAACCAAGATTGTTTTTTACGAAAAAAAAATATAATATGCTAATATTATTTGCATGAAAATAAAAACCGATCTTCAAAACTAACAGTTTTAAAGATCGGTCAACTCTATTTACTACATAGGCTCGAGGTAAACCTAGATAGTTTATAAAAAAATCTGACGATTTTTTTATAAACTATCTTACGAGTTTTAAAGTGCATCTGCATCTGGCACTTTAAAACTCGCGTAATCTTGGACACCCTTTAGCGGAGCTTTTTATATCCGTATACGGCAGCGTCTCCAAGCTCTTCCTCTA
>JAFVDR010000019.1 GCA_017476165.1 Treponema sp.
TCTTCAATTTCCGAACCAGCCAAGGATGCGCCAGCATCTGAACGCAACGTAGACGAGATGCGTATGCCGTCGAGAATGACTTCGCATTCCGTACCAAAACAATCCTTGATGTAATTGACAAACACTTCGGATTCCATGTCATATCCGGCAACAACCGTACCAATGACAGTGTCTTCATACACGACAGGTGCTGCAGCAAAAAGAATGCACAGGCTACCAGAAGCAGGAGCCTGTTCAATTGTCCTTGAAACATTTCCTTTCAGTGCATTTTGAATGCAGAAAAGGCTGCTTGCATATGTGGAACAGGAACCAGCTACGGCAAGGGCATTAGAGCGGGTAATGAAAAAGGCATCAAATTCATCCATTTGCGGATCGGCTTCAAGTAAATCATCAAGGCGTGAATTCTTTCCGGTACGAAGCAAGTTTATGACATCTGACCGCTGTGCATAGCTTTGCACGCTGTATTGCAGGGCATTCCATTTATCCTCAAGATGCCGCCTTGCACCACTGGCACTGGCATCAAGATTTTCAGTTATAGTCTTTATGAAGCCTTTGTTAAAAAAAGAAATTGAAATAGCACACACTGCAATGGAACAGCATAGTATGGAAATGCCGGTAAGCATGCTCAATTTTGCAGAAATCTTCATAAAAACTCCTAGGAAACTTAGTTACATGTAATTAAATTTGGGAATCTTTAAAAATAGAAGTTTTAAAAGCTCCCTATTGTACTAAAAAAATATTTTACAGCTAAAAAAAACAGCAGTCAATGTTTTATTGACTTGTTTTCATAAATGTTTTATTTTAATGCTACTATGATGAATAAAACCTTAATTTCAATTTTTGCCGCAACTGCAATTGCAGTTGCTTTTTCCGGTTGTGCCTCTACAAAGAAATCAAAGGCATCTAAATCAAAAACAACTGCATCAACGACAACAGAGTCAAATGCAAGTGCTACAGCTTCATCAAGCTCTTCCAGCACAAATGCATCAAGTTCTGCAAACACTACAAAAAAAACACATCCTTATGTAGACTATGACTCACAGGAAAAAGCTGAAGCTTCTGCAGGCTTCAAGCTGAACGTTCCTTCTTCACTCCCATTCACCTATACAAAAAAGATTTCAAGATCAATTCCTAACGAAATGATTGAAATCATCTATACAACTGGTGATTCTGCAGCATATATCGATAAAGTTGCAACAGAAGGCTCAAGCTCCACAGTAAACAACAATGCAAACAAGTCCGGCAGCACAGCTTCAAGCTCAAGTGCATCTTCTGGCAACGGTTCATCTTCAGCTTCTACAACAACCGTTTCAACAGGAACTGGCGATGAAGTACGTCTGCGCAAGGCAAAGGGAAGCGAAGACATCAGCGGAGACATGACAAAGTACCTCATTACAAAAAACATGGCAGCAAACCTGAACAAGGCAGAAAGCAAGCGTGTTGAACTCCGTGGCGAAGTAAACAACTATCATGTTGCTACATGGGTAGACGGTGCATATACATACGCAATTACATCAAAGAAGGGGCTGACAGAACAGCAGATTCTTGCTTTTGCCGATCAGTTGTACTAATGCAAGGAAACCCTCTAAAACATTTTTAGAGGGGACTCTGAAACTGAGATGTTTTGAAGCCAGTAAACGCGCCTTTAGCGGGGGTACATCGCCAAAGGCGTTTTTTTTAGGTTGCCTATTGTTTTCATTTCAATTAGCAGTTAAAATATATGATAGTCTTGGAAAAGCCATTCACGCCTTTTTTCCAAGATTACCCACATATATTTTGGAGCGTTATTGTATGAAAAGAATGCACATCATTGCCGGCATCACAGCTTTACTGCTTGCCTGTACCGTATTTTCCTGCCAGACTGTAAAAGAAATCGTTGGAACACCATCACTTTCACTTGAATCAGTAGGCATACAGTCTCTTGATTTGGAAGGAATAACCTTCAATTGCAACTATTCAATCACAAATCCATATCCAATAGCATTTTCCATCAAGGAAGTTGCTGCAAACGTACTGTGCAGCGGCAATTCGTTTACAAAAATTGCAACATCACAGGGTGTCAGTGTTGCCGCAATGGGTTCAAAGACAAACGCCCTTACGTTCAAGATTCCATACGATGCAATCCTGAATCTTGCAAAAAGCCTTTCTGGAAAGACTGCACTGCCATTTTCCATTGATGGAGCTGCATCACTCGATTTAAGTGCAATTCCTTTACTCGACAAGCAGAGCCTTACACTTCCATTCAACAAAAGCTTTGACGTTCCAGTCTTTAAGCCTTCGCTTTCACTCTCCGACGTAAAAATCAATCTGCCGTCCTTTGAAACACTCAAGAATTCATTTCTGAACAGCGGCATGAATGCAGTACAGGCAGTAAACCTTGCGACAGCCCTTGTACAAGGCAAGAACGTCAATGAAAGCGACTTGAAAAAGTTAGACCTCGACATTGATTTGCTCATGAACCTCAACGTAAAGAATGCAGGTTCAGCAGCGTGGAATTTCCTTGTAAACAATTGCTCCTTGAACACCGCTTCGGGTTCTTTGATTGACGTAAAGCCAACCGTAAACACTGCCATTTCATCAAATTCTGGAACCATTCCTCTGAAAGCATCAATAAACACGGCAACAGCCGCAGCTTTCATTTCTCAAATTTTAAACAAAACAGGTTCCAACCCCGTATTCTCGCTGAACAGCGGATTGTCGTTTACAGACTTAAAATATGCGCCGAACATACCTCTGTCATACACCTACGAGATTCCCGTTTCAAAACTCGGAATTTCACATAACTAAGAACATGGAGTGCAGTCATGAGATTTTCATTCAAACAAATGCTTGCATATTCTGTGGCTGCCCTGACGGTAACAGGAACAGCCGCAGCCTTTGATAGATTACCAACAATAAAAGATACGTATCAGGACATCAAGGGCAAGCCCGTCATGATTACAGAATCAATCTATACTATTGTAGATGAAAACGGAAAGCTGGTAGAACTGCCAACAAAACGCAAGACTGTAAAATTCTACAACTGGCAGAACAGCAGTTTTGTCATGATTCAATACAATGACGAAGGCAATCCTTACCTCTATGAAAAGGTAACATTCAATGCAGATGGTCTCATGAATACATCTTATTTAAAGACGCAGAAAGTATCATTGGATAAAACCTATGAATACACCCCTGATTTTTCAGGCTATGCCATCTATTCCAGTTCTGAAGGAGAAAAGACAAAGCTAAATTCCTTTGCCATAGAAAAAGAAGATGATGGACTGGTTTCGTTTGAATACGCCTACAATCCCGACGGGACAATAGCAAAAACGAAAAAGACAACGGGATTTGCCTACAGCGGCGACCTACGCAAGGATGCAAAAAAGACACAACCGCAGGAAGGGACTGTCTACTACTATTATTACGAAGACGGAAAGCTTTCATCCATCATCATGGAAAAAGATACGGCAACACGAAACCGTCGTACTTACTACCTGAACAATAAAAAAACAAATGATGCCGCGTATGAGCTGAACAAAAATGGAGACTGCATTAAGGAAACAACATCTGCAACGACATATATATACAAATATACGTATGACGGCAACAAGAACTGGATTCAAAAGGATTCATTTTACGAAGACAAAAATGATGACATCAAATATCCCCATCCTCTGCTCCGCACCAAGCGTGAAATTGTCTATTCAGGAAGTGCGTCAGAACCTGAAATTCCTGTTGCACTCTATTCTTTTGATTCAAAAGACGACATCCTTGCCGACATAGAAAATTCGCTTAAGGAAATGGAAAAGAATCCGGTAAAAGTCACATCGGCAAAGCCCTTTACCTCTGAGCGCACGGATCCCATGGACGACAAAAAAGTCCTGTACATTGTCTTTAACGCACCTCAAAAGGTAAACGAATATGTAGACAACATTTCTCTTGTCATTCGTAAAAAGGAAGGTTCTGCACCAGACATTTACATCAACTGGAAGGAATTCCTGAACGAAGGCTCTTGTATCGTAACATACCGCATTGATGATGAAAAGGCCAGAACCGAAGAATGGGTTCTTTCATCTGATGAAAAAGCATCATTCTATGACGGCGACACCAACGAACTGCTTGAAAAACTGAAGCACGCAACAACATTCATTGCACGAACAGTTCCATTCAACGAACCGCCATGCACCGCTGTTTTCGACATCAGCTCCCTTAGGAATCTTGACGCAAAATACAGCTGGCTCTACAAAAAAGACTAGGTTGATCCATCATGGCGAGACCGTCAGGCAGTAGCACTGCTTGCTCGGTCGGGAAATCGTCATGTGAAGCTGTATATCCTGGCGGCATATTTTCCGCAGTTCACTGATATACGAATACAGTACGCGTATCCGCTTCGGGGAAAACTCGTTCCACACATGCAGGCACAGGTCTTCTTCTGAAATTTTTTGATTTCTATGGGTAAACAGATACGCCAGCACTTTGAACCGAGAAGATTGAATGTGATTCCGTTTTCTGAAGCTGCTGAGTTCACATTCTGGAAAATCGGGAGTAGTACTCAGTAGCCGCACATACGGGCTAATGTCAGGAGCAGAAAGAATGGAATCCACCTGCCGCAATACATTCTCAATGTCAGACAAGGTGCCATCGGACAGCCCTGCATCAGGATCAGAGACTGCCATCCTCTTTTGTATTTTTGCAAGCCAGAAATTCACTCTGTCGGAACGACTGGCAAACGGTGTATTGTAAAAGAAGAACGGA
This sequence comes from Treponema sp., assembly GCA_017476165.1. Taxonomy (GTDB): domain Bacteria; phylum Spirochaetota; class Spirochaetia; order Treponematales; family Treponemataceae; genus Treponema_D. Next base: position 4,738 of record JAFVDR010000019.1, read on the forward strand.
AGGACACACTTGTGCACGGACATGATTTTGAACGGATTGATTTCTTCCATGTCAAACATCATGTAATCGCATGCAATCAAGTCTACATTGGAAATGCCCATAGACATCAGCTCTTTATAGCAATGGCGAGGATTCGTAAACACTTTGACACAGTGACAAAAATTCCTTTCAAGTCGTTCTGCAATGTATTCGCAGACAGTTTTTTGAGTCGTTAAGAAAAAAACAACCATTTCTATTCTGCCTTTATTTTATGCAAACTTGCATTAAGGAAAACGGAATCCTGATACCAGTCAATGGAAAGACCGAAATCCTCTTCTTCGTATCCCTCGGCAACAGCTTTAAAATGCATGATTTTTCCAGAAGAAAGAACGGAATCCTTGACATTCTGCACGGAAACCCATTTTCCGCCTGCATTTACCTGAAACTGCGTTTTATCGGTAATGTCTTCACCCGTATCGTAATCCAGTGCAATGCCTTGAATCTTAAATGTACGATGCTCATTCTTTAAATAGTCAATGACAATCGGTTGCATATCCTTTGTGACAGTAATGCTTTTCCACCACAAGAAGGGACCTTCCGCCACTTTTATGCGGTAGTCTCCGGGGCGAAGGAAAACCGTTTTTGAATGCAGCCGGATGCAGTCGTCATCAGTACTGTTTTCCTTTGACTGCACGAATACGGCACTGCCATTTATGCCCTTGACTTCGGGAATATCCTTTCCGTCATTTTCAAAGAA
>JAFVDR010000268.1 GCA_017476165.1 Treponema sp.
GGGGCAGAAAGTCGGGAAACGGTAGACTCGTGGACTTATGCGTCTCGAACTGCGAGCAGTATTTCACTTGTTGCTGGAGGATTTTTTTTGTTTGAGCTAGTGCGGTATTTGCACTCTGCAAGTTCTGTATTGCCTCAATATACATACGAAATTACGAATGAAAAAAAGTGAGGAACAATGGCAAAGATTTCATTTAGTCAAAGGTTAAAGTCTCTGTTTGGCATTCACAGCAAAGAAGATGATGAATTTTTTGAGGATCTTACTGATATTCTTATTGAAGGAGATGTCGGTGCAAAAACTGCTGTTGAAATTGTAGATAAGTTGCAACGTCTGTGCAAAGAGCAAGGAATATCAGGAAGTGATGCTATCATCATTGAATTGAAAAAAATGTTCCTGTCTTATGTAAAAGTTACTAAACTTGTTCCTGAAAATGAAAAAGTAAACATTTACATGATTCTAGGAGTGAATGGAGTTGGTAAAACGACTTCTGTTGCCAAAATGGCAAAATTGTATGAAGATAGAGGCGTTGATGTCATCATGTCTGCTTCTGATACATTTCGTGCTGCTGCAGTTGATCAGATTTCAAAGCATGGTGATAATCTGGGTATTCGTGTTGTAAAACATCAGATGGGAAGCGATCCATCTTCTGTTGTTTTTGATGCGGCTGATGCTTGTCAGGCAAAAGGTGGTGGACTTGTTTTGGCTGATACGGCAGGTCGTTTGCATAATAAGGAAAATCTTGTTAACGAATTAAAGAAAATAGACAGAATTGCTTCTTCAAAAGCTTCTGATGGATGCTATAAAAAAATTCTTGTCATTGATGCAACAACAGGTCAAAATGCTGTGCGGCAGGCAGAAGTTTTTCATGAAGCAGTTGGTTTGGATGCTCTTGTTCTTACAAAATATGATTCTACCGCAAAAGGTGGGGAAATAATCACGATTGGAAAAGAACTTGGAATACCTGTCGCATATATATGTACAGGGGAAAAGTATTCTGATATTGCTCCAATGGATGCTGCAAAATATATAGATGAATTCCTTGGAATAGAGGTATGACTTTAGAAGCAGCAATTCTTTCCTTTTATCTTCTCTTTCCTGTCATTACAGATGGACAAATTTATATTGACAGGAATCTGGAGCAAAGAATTTTGTCTGATCGCGAGCGCATTCATAAAATTTCCCTTTTACAGGATTTTTTAGCTGGACGGCATACTATAGATGATTCCTCTTTTGTAATACAAGCACATGTTCCTTTACTGATGAATGAAATTGGACTCGGTGCGGAAGAACATACATTTAAAAATAATGATGGAAAAATACGTCTTCAGGAGTTTGGTGTAGAAAAGTTCTCTGTTGAACAAAATGCATCAGCAGGTAAAAATGTTGTGTATGTGAATAATCGCCAATTCTTGCAGATTTCCTATGATGAGCACTTTCGAATTTCTGAAAAAACGTTATGGCAGAATTCTGAAAAATCTTCAGACATAAAGCTGTTGCAAAAGACAACATTTCATTATGAAGGTGAAAGTGAAAAACTTTCTTCTGTTTCGTATGAATATATTTCAAAAGACATGATGGAAACCATTTCATATAATAAAGCTGGAAATCCTGTGCGAATTCGCTCGTATACAATGTATGATGGAAAATGGGTATTGACGAAATTGCATACATATTCTTATGATGAAAAGCAACGAATCGTCTCTGAAGAGGAAAGTTCCTATGGAAATAAATCTTTCGCCTCGAAGACTGTTTATAGATACACAAAAAAGTCACCAGAACCTGATATAAAGTATTATGAGAATGGAGTTTTAAGAAGTTCTACAACGTATGATTCTGCAGATTTGTATAATACAACAACATATTTTGACAATAGGTATTCCATAACAGTAACTTATCAAAATAAAAAAAGAGTAAAAGAAGTCGTATCATTGAATGGAGTTCGCCAACGGGCAAGGGTGTTTGATGAATAGTGTATCATCTTCCATAAAATGGGTTTATTATGTTTCTCAAAGATTTAATAAAATTGATACGAAAGGTAGGACTGCAATAACATCAAAACTTGCTTCGATTGGAATTGCTTTTGGTGTGATGGCTTTAATTGCTGTAATGAGTGTTATGAATGGTTTTCAGATGGAATTTATAGATGCCATTATGGAAATCAGCTCATATCATGTGCAGGTTGATGCAGATAGTGATGATAGACTGTTCATGGAATCTTGGTGCCGAATTCATCCATTGGTACGAAGCATTACACCATTTTATGAAGCTCAAGGCCTTATGGTGGATTCATATTCTGGAATGCAGGCTGCTTCTCTGCTACGAGCCGTACCGGATGATGTATATAGGACAGACAAGGGGTTTTCAAAGGAACTGGAAATGGTGAGTGGTTCTTTTGATATTGAAAATGATGATTCCATTGTGATTGGATACGATCTTGCTTCTAGCCTGCATGCTACGGTTGGCAGTAGTGTCAATTTGCTTGCACTTAGTGGGGCTAACGAAGATTCTTTGTTTTCTCAAAACAGAAAATTTATTGTTACTGGAATTTTTTTTGCAAATTATCAGGACATTAATAGTGCATATGCCTTTGTTAATTTGGATGCTGCAAAAAAAAATTTTGGCAGCAAAGCAAAACCTATTTTTGGCATTAAGCTGGTCGATAGCGATAAAGACGCTGCTTTCATTGCAGAATTTGCTGCACAATTTCCATCTGCAAAGTCTGAAAGTTGGCGGATGTACAACAGATCCTTTTTTGGAGCCTTGAGGGTTGAAAAAAATGTTCTCATGCTACTTGTCTTTTTAATTTTTGTTGTTGTAGGTGTTAATATCTACAATTCAATGAGGCGTATGATATATGAACGTCGACAAGATATTGCTGTATTGTCAGCTCTTGGAGCAACAAGAATTGAACTGAAGGTTATTTTTATAATAAAAGGTTTCCTTACAGGACTAAAGGGTTCTGTTGTTGGTCTTGTTCTTGGTATATTCTTGAGTATCAATGTGGAGCATGTCTTTAAGATTCTTTCAAAACTTCAGTATTGCTTGCAGTATGTTTTTATTACACTTTTTTCTCCAGATTCATTGAATTATCTTCAGGAAAACCCAATGTTTTCCATTTACGCAGCAATACCCGCAAGAATGAAATTTTCTGAGATTGTTTTGATTTTTACTTTCGGAATATTGGCTTCTCTTTTTTCTTCTATGGCTGCCGAACGGCAGCTACAAAAACTAACCATCTCAGAGGTGTTGCATGATGAATGAGTTGATACACATAGAAAATCTTGAAAAAACATATTGTACTACAGGTGAAAAGCTTACTGTATTGAAAAATCTGTCCATGACGGTTAGAAAAGGTGAAAAATGCGTCATTGTAGGAAAAAGCGGTAGTGGCAAGTCTACTCTTTTGAATATAATTGGAGGTTTGGATAGTGCTACGTCAGGAAACGTGTATGTTGATGGAAATGATGTTTCTGGAATGTCCGAGAATGCTCTAACTGCATATCGACAGAAATTTTTAGGTTTAATTTTTCAGTTTCATTATCTGCTAAAAGATTTTACCGCATTAGAAAATGTTTTTTTGCCTGCTTATATGGCAGGAGTATCAAAAAAAGAAGCTTTGAGGAGAGCTCGTACATTGCTTGCTGATGTAGGATTGACAGAGCGGCATGATCATTTGCCCTCCGAGCTTTCTGGCGGTGAGCGACAGAGGATTGCCGTTGCACGAAGTCTTGTGAATAATCCGGATTTGATACTTGCCGATGAACCGACTGGAAATCTTGACCCTGCAAATGCGGCTCTTATAGGTGATTTGCTTTTTTCTATGGCAGAAAAATATCATAAGACTTTGATTTTAGTGACACATGACATGAATATTGCTGCAAAGGGATCCATTCGCTATTTTATACAGGATGGGGCATTGGTGGAGGATTTCCAATGACAGGAAAATCAAGTTTTCTTTATGCAGCACATCTTTTGGGTACTTCCAAAAGCAGCAATGGCAGAAAGAGCCTTATTGGAGCCATGTTTTGCATTGGTATCAGTTTAGTGCCTCTTATTGCAGTCTTGTGTGTAAGTGATGGCATGATACAGGGAATCACAGGCAGAATAATCGGGTTGTCATCGCAGGATATTTCTGTCATTCATAATGGGGCAAATGAATCTGCTGTAGATTTGAAAACCTTTACCGAATATGCAGATGGCA
>JAFVDR010000269.1 GCA_017476165.1 Treponema sp.
GCTGTTATTTACAAAAATGGCAGCCCTGTCGGCCAGCACCATCTTAAGGAAATATCCCCACAGCATGATGAACAGCCCGTCCTTTGCCCGATCAAAGTCAAAGCATTTCGGACTGTCAAACTGCCGCAAAAGGTTTCGGCTCCGCTCAATGGGACCTGCAACAAGCTGGGGAAAAAACGATACGAACAGTGCATAGCGGAAAAAATTCCGCTCGGCACCAATGTCGTTTCGGTATACATCAATGACATAGCCTGCAGCCTGGAACGTAAAGAATGAAATTCCCACAGGCAAAAGGATGTCCAGATGAACGGACGCGTGCACGCCAACAAGATGCAATGCACGGAACACGTTCTGCAGCATAAAGTTGCTGTATTTATAAAAGACAAGCACAGAAAACAGCAGCACAAGCGTCACTGCAAGCAGAAGCTTTCGCTTTTTTGACTCGCCGCAATCCGTCTTTTGAATTGCCATGGCACCGAGGAAGGACACACCCGTACAGGCAAAAAGAAGAATTCCATAGATAGCATTCCAACTCATGTAAAAGAAATAGCTGCACACAAGAAGCCATCCGTTTTTAGCCTTGGCGGGCAGCATAAAGTAGAACAGAAGCAGTACCGGCAGGAACACAATGTACTTGAATGAATTAAAAAGCATGACTTGTCATTAAATCCTTTGCTACAAAATAATGATTTCTCATTATTTAACAGCAAAATATAATGACTTGTCAATACCACGTCAAATATCAATAGTGAAATATTGGTATTGTATCACCATGGATAGTGATTTCAGGCATAATCTGCGTGCTGAACTTGATTTTCAGAACCTCACCGTAAAAGAACTTGCTGCAAAGACAGGCATTCCGAAATCGACACTGGACTGTTATTTGGGAGTAAGGGCGACAATGCCACCTGCAGACATCGCTGTCCGCATTGCAAGGGCACTGAATGTAAGCGTGGAATTTTTAGTGACAGGTTCAGAACATGCCTGCGAGCACATGGGCACAGCAGACGGACAAAATAAAATGCTCAAAACCATCATTGCAGATTTAATAAAGCTGAACAAAACTGCCCTGTGCTATACGCAGGCTGCCATTCACGCCATATCGCAAGCACAGGAACTAACAAACCTTTAACTGCACAACACCTTTGCCCTGTCAAGGGCTGCATGAATATTTTCGCAGATATTTTCGCGTCCAATCTTGTCTGCCATGCCAGTCTTTTCACACAAAATATACGGCTGCGTATGAATTCCTGACAGAACAATCGTGACGCCTTTTCGGTCACAGGCTGCCTTTGCCTGCTCCAGAGCGCGCAGTCCACCTGCATCAAGGTAAATCATTTTCCTCATACGAAGGATAAGCACTTTGTACTGAATTCCTGCTTTTTCTACAGCAACCTCGAATTTACGCACCGTGCCAAAGAAAAGAGGACCGTCTATTTCGTACACCATTGTTCCTTCGGGGATGTCAAGTTTTTCTTCAATAGTATCAGGAGACATTGCGATGCCGCCTATGAGGGTTTCCCGCTCATTCTGGACTTCTGACAAATCAATCATCTTTTTTATAAAGAAGAATGCAGCAAAACCAAGTCCTACCTCAATTGCGACCGTAAGGTCAATGAATACCGTAATAAGGAACGTAATGAGCAGTACACAAATGTCGGACTTTTGTCCCTTGCACAATGCCCTGATTGCAGGGAATCCCGCCATGTTCCAAGCTACACTGATCAGAACGGCGGCAAGGGCTGCCATTGGAATGTACACGGCAAAGCGTCCCAATACAAGCAGAATCAAAAGCAGCGTCAGTGCATGGACAATGCCTGCAACAGGAGTACGTCCACCATTCTTTATGTTCGTTGCAGTGCGGGCAATGGCACCTGTTGCAGGAATGCCGCCGAACAACGGAGATACAATATTCGCAATGCCCTGCCCTATCAACTCCGTATCGGAATCATGCTTGGAACCAATCATACCGTCTGCAACGACAGCACTCAAAAGAGACTCAATGGCCGCAAGCAAAGCAATGGAAACAGAAGTTGGAAACAGTGTCCTGATTGTAGACAAACGGAAATCAGGGAGCTTTGGCAAAGGCAATGAAGAAGGAATCGAACCGTACCGGCTGCCAATCGTGTCGGTTGCAAGTCCTGCATGCTTTTCAAGCAGTACAGACACGACTGTTGCAAGCAGAATGACGACAAGGGATCCAGGAATGCCTTTCAATCCGGGAATCTTTTTGTTGACGTGCGGCCAAATGAAGATGATTGCAAGGCTTGCAGCCGCAATCACGAACGAATATACATGTATGTGAGAAGCATTCATGATGTAGGTATGAATCTTGCCTACAAAGTCGCCCGGCATTTTGTCAAATCCTTCAGGAAACGTAGTAATGGAAAGCCCGAAGAAATCGCCAATCTGCCCCGTAAAGATGGTTACGGCAATGCCGGCAGTAAAACCTGTTACAATAGTATAGGGAATAAACTTTACCAGACCACCCATTTTGAATGCACCAAGCAGAATGAGCAGAATTCCAGCCATAACGGTTGCAGTGGCAAGCCCCGAAAGACCAAACTGGGCAACGACCCCATACACAATAACGGCAAACGCCCCCGTAGGGCCTCCAATCTGCACTTTGCTTCCGCCAAAGGCCGAAATGCAGAAACCTGCAACAATTGCAGTAAACAGTCCAGCTTCAGGAGAAACTCCACTGGCAATGGCAAAGGCTATGGCAAGCGGAAGGGCAACAATGCCGACAATAATGCCTGCCGTCAAATCACTAAAAAATGTTTTTGATGAATAGTTTTTAAGACTAGAAATAAGTTCTGGTTTAAACATACGAATCCTCGCACCACATCATGCTGCTTTTGCAACAAAAAATCAATATATTCAACAATATTCAACAAAATTCTATTGATTTCTCTGTACCAATCATTATAATGCAACCCATGAATTTGAGAAACGCACACTATGGTGCACATTCCATTACAGAAGGAACAATATGGAAAGCGTTGCTGACATTCTTTTTTCCCATCTTGTTCGGAACATTCTTTCAGCAGCTTTACAATACGATTGATGCAATTGTCGTGGGACGTTTTGTCGGCAAACAGGCACTTGCAGCTGTAGGCGGTGGTTCTGCAGTATTCGTAAATCTGATTGTCGGTTTTTTTGTAGGACTCACAAGTGGTGCGGGAGTACTGATTTCTCAATTTTACGGAGCAAAAAACAATGTAGAAATTTCCCGCTCCGTGCACACGTCAATTGCCTTGAGCCTCGTGTGCGGCATCCTCATGACCGTACTCGGAACAGGGTTCAGCACTTTCATGCTCACGATTACAAAGACACCGGCGGACACCCTGTCGTTGTCAACGACATACCTGCGCATTTTCTTTTTGGGCATGGTTCCCATGTCGCTGTACAACATGTGCTCAAGCATCCTGCGTGCCGTGGGCAACTCGCGTACGCCCCTCATCATCCTTATCATAGGATGCGGCACCAACATTCTCCTTGACGTGATTTTCGTTATCGTGCTCAAACTCGGTGTTGCAGGCGTTGCTATTGCAACAGACCTGTGCCAAATTATTACGGCAATTCTTTCGCTGGCAGTGCTCATCAAAACAAAGGAATCGTATCAGGTTTGCCTAAAAAAGGTGTCCGTTACACCGCACATCCTTGCCCACATACTGAAATTGGGATTTCCTGCAGGCATTCAGTCCAGCTTGTACACCATCAGCAACCTCATTATCCAGACATTCATAAATTCCTTTGGAACAAACCATGTTGCGGCATGGGCGGCATACGGCAAGATTGATGCAGTTTTCTGGATGATGATAAACGCCCTGGGCATTGCCATTACGACGTTTGCCGGTCAGAATTACGGTGCCCACAAATATGACAGGGTAAAAAAAGGCATGTGGCAGAGTTTGCTGCTGGCAGTCATCTTTACCGCCCTGTTCAGCATTGCATTTGAACTGACAGGGAAATACCTGTTCATGATGTTTTCGCCAGACGATGATGTCATTCGAGAGGGTGTCCGCATCATGCGCTTTTTGATTCCGTTCTGGGGTACATTCATCTCAATAGAAATCGTAAGCGGCACAATCCGCGGAGCAGGAAAAAGCTTTGTCCCCATGGTTATTACAGTCTTTGGGGTATGTCTGTTGCGAATCCTGTGGCTGTTCTCCGCCGTTCCGCATAAAAACGACATGCAGACAGTCATTGCCAGCTACCCCATTACATGGACTATTACATCCATCCTGTTCTGGATATACTATGCAAGCGGCAAATGGCTCACCAAAAGCACTACCAGTTCTCCTCAATAAAGTTCCATACGGTGTTCCAATACACATCAGGCTCCGTAAAGGCAGACATGACATGGCGAGCACCGTGGACGACAAGCTTTTTCTTTTGCTCACAGGCATCGGCTTCATACACAATGTCCTGCATATAAAACGGATTGTAGTCATCCGCATCGCCATGGATAAAGAGCATGGGAGTCTTGTTCTTGCGCAACTGTTTTACACAATCGGCTTCGCGAAAACTGTATCCAGCCCGAAACTTTGACAACACGCTTACAGCATGCATGATTGGGAATGAGGGTAAATGATACATTTTATGCAACTTGTCTTCAAGTTCCGCCCACACAGAAGAATAACCGCTATCTTCAATGCATACTTTTACCGCCTCGGGAAAGTCTTTTTCGCCACTTACCATCATTACGGCAGCTGCCCCCATGGAAAATCCGTGCAGGACAATCTGAGCCTGAGCATCAAGCTTTACAACCTCGCTGAGCCACAGAATGATGTCGCGCCTGTCAAGCCATCCCATTCCTATGAATGAGCCTTGACTTTTTCCCGAAGCACGCAAGTCAGGAGTCAGCACATTCCATCCTTTTTCATAGTATGCCTGCGCATAGCTCCAAAATTCCTGGGCAATGTCATTGTACCCGTGAACAATGACGGCCCAGCGATGCACGCTGCTGTCAGGCTGCATAAAAAAATAGCCGTGCAGCACTATGCCGTCTTCTGCAGTCAGTTCCTGTGTTTTTGTACAGGCTGCAGTTCCCCATTCCTGAGCTTGCAAAGTCATGCGCTTTTCCAAAAGAGCTGCACGCTGTTCGCGCGCCACCTGCTCTGCATCCTCGGATACGGCAAGCATTTTGTGAATGGAATCATTTGAACCAGACTGCCGCACAATGGCAAAGTTCAGCATATAATTGGCGGCATAGCAGAGCACGCAAAGAAAAACAATGGCACAAATGCTCACGATAAGAGGGAATTTCTTCAGAGTCATAACTACATACCATATTATATCTTTTTAGCGCAAGTTCCAATAAAAATGTTGGCAAAATCAATAATATTTGGCAAAATAAAGCACTATATGAGCAGAAC
>JAFVDR010000270.1 GCA_017476165.1 Treponema sp.
GTCCTGAATTCTTCTTGATGACGCGAAGAACCTTGTCAATGTTTATTTTCGAAAAATCACTGAAAATAATGGTCAGCATTCCATTTTTTTCACGTAACGAGGCAATTGAAAGTTTATTGCAGATGATGCGTATCTTAGCAAGACTCAAAAGACTATTTACTTCATCAGGAACTGGTCCAAATCTATCATACATTTCATTATAAATACTATCAAGTTCGTCTTGCGATCCAATTGCAGCAATCTTTTTGTACAGTTCCATTTTTGTTTCTGCATCCTGAATGTATGTTTCTGGTATAAATCCTGTATATTCCAGTTCCAAAAGGACTTCCTCTGGAGCGTGCCAGTCACTGTTCGACAGTTTCTCTATGGCAGAATTAAGTAGCTGCAAATACATTTCAAATCCAACAGCATAAACCTCTCCACTCTGGTCTTTTCCCAAAAGATTTCCAGCACCTCGAATTTCCATATCCTTCATGGCAATTTCACTCAGAGCTTTGTTCTCAGGGTAAAAAAGATAGGCATAAGCCTTGCGATCACTGCGTCCTACACGCCCCCGCAGCTGATACAACTGACTTACACCATACATATCAGCACGGTCAATGATAATCGTATTGACATTCGGAATGTCAATACCGTTCTCAATGATTGTAGTTGCAACAAGGACATTAAAGCCCCCCATCTTAAAACGCCTGAAAATATCATCAAGCTGGTCGCTAGTCATTTGACCATGTGCAATGTCAACCATCATTTCGGGAACAAGCTTTTCAAGCTTCATGCGCATTGCATCAAGCGATTCAACCCTGTTATGGAGATAGAACACTTGTCCTCCTCTTTCGACTTCCTTTCGTATTGCGCGAACTATTTTTTCATCAGAATAAGCTTCTATCACAGTTTCAATAGGCTGTCGATTATGTGGAGGCGTTGCCAAAAGAGACATATCCCTGATTTTCAAGAGGCTCATATGAAGTGTCCGGGGAATTGGAGTTGCACTCATTGCAAGACTGTCTATGTTTGTTTTTAATACTTTAAGCTTTTCCTTATCCTTGACACCAAAGCGCTGTTCCTCATCAATTATCATCAGCCCAAGATCTTTATATGATACATCCTTTTGGATAATGCGGTGAGTTCCAATAACAATGTCAATCTTACCTGTTGCAAGATCAGCAATTATTTTTTTCTGTTCCGAAGGAGAAACAAAACGAGAAAGCATGGCTATTTGTACTGGAAAATTCCTAAATCTTGCAACACAATTCTCATAATGCTGTTCTGCAAGAATCGTTGTAGGAGCCAGAAAAGCCACCTGTTTTCCTCCCATAACAGCCTTGAAAGCGGCACGCATTGCTATTTCAGTCTTTCCATATCCAACATCACCGCAGACAAGACGATCCATGGGGACAGGGCGTTCCATGTCGGCCTTTATATCTTGTGTTGCGGCATACTGGTCTGGTGTATCCTCATACGGAAAAGCTGCTTCAAAAGCTGCCTGCCATTCTGTATCTTTCGGAAACGCATATCCTCGAGAAGCCGTTCGCTTTGAATACAAGTCAATAAGTTTTTCAGCAATTTCTTCGACTTTTTTTTGAACTTTTGCTTTTCTAGAACTCCAACTCTTTGAACCAATTGTATCCAAACGAGGTTTTTCAGACTCACTTCCTATATATCTCTGAACTAAATTCACCTGTTCTATTGGCACAAAAACAAATTCTTCATCTGCATATTCAAGCTTAATATAGTCACGCTCCGTTCCCTTGGATTTGATGCGCTCTATGCCTTTAAAGAGTCCGATGCCATTGTTAACATGAACAACATAATCACCTGGTGTCAACTCAACGAATGTATCAATTACCTTTGATTTCGCTTTTCTTATTGATTTTGGAACAGTTTTTTTTCGTCCAAAAATCTCATTCTCCTGAATGACAAGTATTTTTTTATCTGCAACAGAAAAACCTTCTGTAATTGCATACGGCACTACATCAACAGGAAACACAAACTTTGAATCAACTGTAAGAAAATCTTTTACAACTTCCTTTATGCGCAGGGCTTGGTTTTCACTGTCTGCAAAAATATAGATGTGCCAGCCTTCTTTTTGTAGAGGTGCTAATTGGTTCTTGAAATACGTAATGTTGCCAAAAAAACTCTGAGAAGCTTCGCTTTGAATATGGAATAATGACAATGAGGAATGAGATGTCTCCTCCTCGCCTACTTCTAATGTATGAAAATTTATACACCGTGCATGATTTTGAATGGTTTTATGAAAGTCAAACAGAATTAAATCTGGACGAGGAGCAGGAATTTTCTGCCTGCATATCCTGTATGAAATTGTATACTCGTTGTCCAGCAGTTTTTTTGCATTCGATACTCGTTCATAATCGAGGCAAAACACTGTTGTATACTCATCAACATAGTCAAGCACTGAACAAGGATTATCCCATAGTACTCCATAAAATAATTCCTCCCCTTCTGCCATTTTATTAACAGATAGCTCAACAAGGATTCTTTCTTTTTCTTTTTTTGCATCTTCTGTTAAACTTAAATGAACATTTTCAGATTCGAAAGAAAGATGTGTTTTGTTGTTTTTTTCGCGGATATAATTTGATAAAGGATTTACCGACTCTTTTTGACTATCGTATGCAGCAAAATCGTTGGAAATTCCCAATTCATCTTCTTTATTAAAAAAGGATTCCAATTTTTCACACAATTCATCCGTCCATACAACTTCCTTCATGGGATAAATGATAAGGTAGTCACAATTTTGCTTTGATGATTGAGATTCGGGATCAAACTGTTTGATTTGGTCTACAGTATCAAAATCCATTACAATGCGATTTGCAAACGATTCTCCCGGCATAAAAATATCAAGAACTTCTCCACGCAGTGCAAATTCACCTTTTACAGTAACACGAGGTACTCGTATATATCCTTGATCAACAAGCATTTTCGAAAGACTTTCAAGATCAAGAGTTTGACCTTTTCGAATCCTTGTGATAAGAGTTTTTATATAAGAAGGAGATGGTACTGGTGATAGCAAGGCTCTTTGAGGAATGATAAAAATGCGAGTTTTTTCAGATTTAGGGTTTTTGCAGACAAGTTTTGAAAGGACACTTGCTCGTTGTCCAAAAACAGCAGAACCTTTCGCAACAGGGCGATATGGAAGCGTGCCCCACCATGGCAGTTTGTAAACAACTGCATCTCCGTTAAATAAAGTATTAAAGTCAGATTCACATTCATCAGCATCTTTTTGAGAAGAAACAATGATGATGAAATCTTCCTGAAATATATCATGCCGAATGTCATACTGTTCTTCATGAATTCTATCTGCAATTCTTCGTTCTATGTATTGACTTATAAAGAACGATGGCAAGCTTCCTTTTAGACCGAAAACATCGGCAGGAAATGTACATTCTCCATCGGCTGTTTTCAATACAGCCGAATAAAAGGGTTCATACGATTTTAACAAAGGAAAAAGTGATAAATTATTCTTCATAAACAACCGATATTCAAGTAAAGAAATTTAACTAAGTCTGAAGTACAGACGGGAGTTATTACTGTGAAACGAATACTATTGTGTATTATAACAACATTTCTTGTTCTTGCCCATACGTATGCATCAGAATCTTTAGCAGACAACGCGAAGGTTTCAATCAAGTTTTACGATAGGACCATGTATTATCCGGGAGATTCTGAAAATAATCCTGTAAAAATTCATGTCACTGTTGCGAATACGGGAAGTGAAACACTCCGATTCAAAATGGCTGACGACCATATGTTCAGCATTGATTTTGATGCATTCGACGTAAAGAATGCTCAGCTACCTTCTACAAACTCGCTTATAGAAAAAAGAACAACGAGTCAAGCTGTTTACTTTAGAGAAATTGCACTTGAACCAGGAGAAGAATATTCTTTTGTAGAAAATTTAAAGGAATTTTTGGACGTAAAACGAGCTTCCATCTATTACATTGATTTACGTTTTTATCCTGAGCTGTACAATAAAAAAAATCAGTACATAGTTTCCAACCGCCTGAGTCTTGAAGTCAGACCTTCACCTGCTTCAGCCTCTTCTTCGAAGATTCCAGTTGCAGTTCCTACTGCTGTAGTATTGCAGCCAGAAGAAATAAGTCCTGATAAAGTTATAGAACAGACAATCATTGCCCGCCAAAGAAGCTTATGGGATCAATATTTTCTGTATATGAATCTTGAAGAAATGTTAAAACGTAATCCTTCAAGAAGCAACCGTTACAATGCCGAGAGTGCAGATGGAAGGAATCAGATGTTGGCAGCATTTCGATCAGATCTGCAACAAAATCGCATAGATTCTGATATTGTTGCTATTCCTTCAAAGTTTGAAATTGAAACAACAACGTATTCACAAGTTGAAGGTAGCGTAAAAGTATTAGAATATTTTGACAATGGTACATTTACTGAAAAGAAACGGTATACATACTACGTTCGGCAGCGCGATGGTATATGGCAGATATATAATTATTCCGTAGACAACTTGGGCACAGAATAAAAGATGGCAAAATCAACAAGTGCGAAATACTTTTGTGAAAACTGCGGTGAGGAGGTTGCTGCAAATGCACGTTTTTGTCCTCACTGTGGTAGATTTTTCTCTGCGGTGAGATGTCCACAATGCGGTCATATGGGAGCTGTAACATCTTTTAAGGATGGATGCCCTAAATGCCACTACGCAATGACACCTGATGATATTTTTGGTACGCAGACAGAGTCGCATCCTTCCAAAAAGGACACGCAAAGAATAGCAAATGCAGCGAAGACTCATTCAAATAAAAAAAACAACAC
>JAFVDR010000271.1 GCA_017476165.1 Treponema sp.
ACAAAAATGGCAAGGATTGACAGCACAAGTATTCCGTCAATCAGCATAAAGATGGAATGGGAACGAAGTTTTACCGGAACATCAGGCTGTGGAAAGCCAAGCGTTATCAAGTCATATATTTTATGAGCAAAGAAAGGAATAAGCCCAATAAAAATCACTTCAATTGCTGCAAATACAGCACCCTTGACATATTCTTTCAAGTAAAGGATGTGCGAAAGCCCCATGAAGCACGATGCTGTACCTGTTACCCTCTTAAGGGAACTTCCGTCAGTTTCAATTCGCATTAAACAGCCTCTTGTTTTGTTGGAATGAAAAAATGCGGTATGAACGTTCATACCGCAAAACCAAGAAAAAATGTGATAGCCAGTGTTATTTTATGATAGCTGCATCACAAGCATCAAGTTCATTTTGAACATCTGCACCGTCCCAAATGTTTCTGCTCGTGTTGCCCATCGTATCCCAGAATGCTGCCATTTCAGGAATTGAAGGCATTGGGAAAGCATAGTCAAGCTGCTTCAAGAAGCCAGCCATGTACTTGCTGCTGACAGAAGTGTCGATTGACGGCATTGCACCCGTCAAATTAAAGCGGAGCTGCTGCATTTCAGGTGTCAGCAGGAACCGGGCAAAGTCAGCAGCTTCGTCAGGATGATCTGTATAGGCACTTACAAACATGGCACGGGTACCGCTGAATGAAGCAGATGGAGTTGATTCTCCTGGCAAAGCAGGCAATGGAGCAACCCCAAAGTTTACGCCAGCATCTTCAAAAGGCTTGATATTCCATAAACCAGTAATGTGCATGGCCGCATTGCCAGACTGGAATGCAGCATCACACGTAGCAGTGCTCAAATCGGCAGCAGGAACATCAATAATAGAACGCAGAGACTGGAAGAACTTCATTCCCTTTACGGCAGCAGCATTGTTAAGGTAAGACTTTGTTGTATCCGTACCAGAAGAACCGAACAGACGGTTTCCTTCTGATGTTGTAAAGATAATCGTATAGTAGCCGTTGCCAACATCCATGATGAAGCCGTATTTCTTTGGATTCTTGATGTTGAAGTTTTTTACCCATTCAGCCAATGATTCCCATGTCTTTGGAACATCATTTTCTGAAATCAAGTCCTTATTATAGAACAATGCATAGGTCTCTGCACTGATAGGATATCCATACATCTTTCCTTCATACGTAAGAGCCTGAGAACATGCACCAAGCACTTCCTTGGATACATCGGAAGCATTAACAGTTTCAAGAACATGACCACCTGTCACCAGTTCTCCAAGCTTATCATGAGGAGCTGCAAACAAATCAGGACCAACACGAGCAGGTCCATCAAGGGCAATCTGACCCGCTGCATCACCAAGTTCTACATTGACGAAATTGATTTCTACATTTGGATGAGTCTTGGTATAAGCCTGTCCAGCCTGCTTTATGAATTCATCAGGTCCACTCAAAGACTCCCAGACAGTAAGCGTAACTTTTTCCTTTGCGCTGGATCCTGAGGCGGAAGCATCTTTCTTTCCACCACATCCAGACAATCCCATTACTACAGCACAAACAGCTGCAAGTGTTGCTGCTATTTTCTTCATTATTTCCTCCAAAATAACGTGTTTTCGTTCATAAAATTGTAACACGTGTTGATAACTTTCGTCAAACAAATTCGCTCATACACATACATAATGGGGAAATCACCTTACTATTGACCTATTTTTAAAATAAAAAAATCCTATCCATGCAGGACAAATGCACAGACAGGATGAAAGTCGTTCAAAACGCATCATGCTTCCGAACAGATTGGCAAGAATAACATTTACTTTGCCTGTCCGTAATAGGCATTCGGACCATGCTTACGCTGATAATGCTTGTCAATGATATATGAAGGAAGCGTAGTTGCTCCGCTTTGAATCATTACGGTATTCAGAGCCATGTGGCTCACTTCTTCAAGAACTGCGGCATTGTATACAGCCTTATCGGCCGTTGCTCCCCATGCAAAAGGACCATGGCCGCCAACAAGAACCATGTTTACTTCATTCGGATTCAAATGCAAATTACGAAAATGGCTTACAATCAGGTTGCCAGTTTCCCTTTCATAATCGTTCTTTACAGCTTCTTCAGAAAGATATGGGGTGCAAGGAACTTCTGTCTGAATATGGTCTGCGTGAGTTGTTCCAAACAGAGGTACAGGACGAACCGCCTGCGCCCAGCTTACAGCATACGTAGAATGAGTATGGATAATGCCGTTGATGTTGGCACCGTCATTTACGGCAAATTCTTTGTACAGGACAACATGAGTCGGAGTGTCACTGGAAGGACGCAAGTTCCCTTCAACAACTTTACCGTCAAGATCTACAATAACCATGCTGTCAGCCGTCAGTTCTGGATATGGAACGCCACTAGGCTTAATTGCAAACACACCTGCAGCTTTATCAAATGCAGAAACGTTTCCCCATGTATACAAGGCAAGATGCTGTGCAGGAATCTGCATGTTGGCTTCATACGCCTGTTCTTTTATTGTCTGATATTTAGACATTTCAATATCTCCATTTTTCCTTAGTCAAGATTTTCAACAGCAGCACGCTCAACGGCAAGCCCTTTCTTGTAATTGGCAAAGAATGCATTAAAGCCGTCTACATCAGCTTTCTCAGGCTGAACGGTAGACACTTTTGCATTTGCAAAGACATTCTTCTGCAGCCAGTCAGAAAGTTTTGCACCATTTCCATTCACAAGGAAAGATGCCAGCAACGCCATGCCCCAAGGACCACCCTCTCCAGCTGTGCTTAATGCAGACACAGGGGTATGCATTGCAGCAGCCATAACAGGCAGACCGACATCCTGAGCCTTAAAGAATCCACCGTGACCAGTCAGGCGGTCAATCTGAACATGCTCACTGTCAAACAAAATGTCCATGCCTGTACGCAAAGCACCAAGAGCCGTAAACAACTGTGCACGCATAAAGTTTTCAAGCGTAAACTTTGCGTTCTGAGTACGCACGAACAGCGGACGTCCAGAAGCAAAACCCGTCATGCTTTCGCCAGAAATATAGTTGTAAGGAACGAGTCCACCACAGTCCTTATCCCCCTTCATGGCACAGGCAAGCAGTTTGTCATACATTTCACCCTTGCTGAATTTTGCACCAAGAAGTTCTGCAGCAGCACCAAACACCTTGATCCACTTGTCATATTCACCAGTACAGTTATTGGCATGAGCCATTGCTGTAGGCTTTCCATCAGGAGTAGCAACAATATCAATCAAACCATTGTATGCCTTAGACAATGCCTTTTCCAACACAACCATTGCAAATACTGATGTACCTGCAGAAACATTGCCAGTACGAGGTGCCACAGAGTTTGTTGCGACCATTCCTGTTCCTGCATCTCCTTCTGGTGGAGCAAGCGGCGTTCCAGCTTCAAGAGATCCTTCTGGATCAAGCCATTTTGCGCCCTCGGCAGTCAATGTTCCAGCACTTGCACCAGCTGGCAAGCATTTAGGCAATATCGAACGAAGCTTCCATGCAAAACCGCACGGAGCAACAAGAACATCAAATTTTGCAATCATGTCGGCATCATAGTCACCTGTATTTGCATCGACAGGGAACATACCAGAAGCATCTCCAACACCCAAAACCTTTTCACCTGTCAGCATCCAGTGAGCGTATCCTGCAAGAGTCGTAAAGAACGCTACATCCTTTACATGATTTTCCTTCTTAAGGATTGCCTGATACAGATGGGCAATACTCCATCGTTCAGGAATAGGATAGTTAAACAAAGCAGACAGCTTTTCAGAAGCCTCTCCCGTAATGGTATTTCGCCATGTGCGGAACGGAACAAGCAGCTTATTATTTTTGTCAAAGGCAAGGTATCCGTGCATCATTGCACTGACACCCATAGCACGCAGTTTTGTAAGCTTTACGCCATACTTGGACTGTACGTCCTTTTTCATGTCAACAAAAGCAGTTGATATGCCGTTATGGATTTCATCAAGCGAATATGTCCAAATACCGTCTATGAGGGAATTCTCCCAGTCAAAAGCACCGCTCGCAACAGGTTCATTCTCCGAGTCAATCAGAACAGCCTTAATGCGCGTAGAACCAAATTCAATACCAAGCATTGCCTTTCCAGAGGCAATTTCTTCTGCAATGTTTTCTGTAGTCATAACAAGATACTCCTAATTATCCTTAGATATATATTATTATTTGACTTTGCAAAAATTGCAAGTTTTTTTCTTATTTTTTTTGGTATTTATCCAGTAAAGTTGATACTTCAATACAACATTTAGACATTCCCATATCATAGCTTTTCAAGATTAAAAGTAATTTTTTTCATTTTTTTCTAAAAATTCGTACAAAAAAGAGGGATCTCGTGCATATCAATAGTATAGGAGTATTCAAAATGAATAAAACACAAAAACAAATCAAGCCTTTACTAAATCCTCGCATTGACAGAAACTTCAAGTCCATCTTTACACAAGACAGGGAAGAATCACGGATTGCACTAAAATCATTTCTTTCGGCCATGATGGGAGAAACTATCACCAAAGTCACCGTAAAAGAAAATGAGCCAGCAATACAGTTTGACGTTGAAAAGGGCATAAGCTACGACATCAACTGTGTTCTGGGAGATGGCACAACCGCGCAGGTAGAGATGCAAGGCTTAGACAAAGACTGCGATTTTGGAAACCGTGCAGAATACTATGCAGCACGTCTTGTAAGCTCAAACCGACTGTTGATGACAAAACAGATATTAAAGACTTGCCAAGTGCAATAAAATGGGGTAAATTTTTACAGGAAGCAGATAATCCGAAGAAGAAAAGCATAATTGACCGCATTGCAAAATCTGAGGAGGGCATAATGAAAGCAGAAGTCATGCTTAACGCGTTGAGTGATGAACGCTGGAGATGGATAATACAGGGAAAAATTGAGGGGCAGGAACGAGACATACGGGATGGGCTTGCAAATGCAGAAGAAAGAGGCTTTAAGAATGGAGAAAAGAAAGGCAAAGAAGAAAATGCAATTGCAAATGCCAGAAACCTAATTGCAATGGAACTCGGTACTCATGAACAGATTTCACAAGCCATCGGATTGCCGATTGAAAAGATAGAAGAACTGGCAAAAGAAATAGAAGCCGAAGCTTAAGGGGTAAAAAACAGAAGAGCCGTCTGCACTTCAAATTTGATTGCAGACGGCTCTTTTTTTTGCAAGACAGCAGGTTATGTGCCCGCTGTAAATAATTCCTATGTCTTGCCATAGGCAGTTGTTTTTGCTATATTTGTGCCGAACGCTTGTAAATTGTGGCGGCTTGCCTCCGAATTCATTTTGAAAGAGGAGGCTGTCTGTGACAGTCGCAATCCACTGCGTGTCTTGCTTAGCGAGTTTTGCAAAGCAAAACTCGAAAACAATCGCTTGCGATTGTTCGCTCTCTTTCCTACTAAAATAAGAATTAGAGCATAAAAAAAACCGCCTCATAGTGTGACAACTTTCGAAGGCGGTTTATAAAACTTGCATACGGAGGCGGTCGCTCGTTTACGAGCGTTCTCCATTTCTTTAAATATACATTGACATTGCATTTTATGTCAACATTTTTTGTTGGCTTGTCGTTTCCAAGAATGCCGTCTGCACTTCATGATTACAGACGGCTCTTTTTATTAGTGCTAGTAAGCCTGCTGACAATACAACATATTAATACAGAAAACGCCTGAGTTTCTGCAAGTGAAGTGTACTTCACAAGATTGCAGAAACTCAGGCTTTTGTTTTTACGAAATGTAACTATTGTTTATGGCTCTACCACAACAGTATGACTATCTCCTGTACTACTAATATAATTCTTTACGCTTTCGGATTTTACTTTTATTATTACTGAAGCAGGTACTTGTTCAAATGCATCTGCCCACTTTGCACTATCCGTAATCAACGCATTAACTACAATTTCCCCACTAAGACTTGTACATCTACTGAAACAGTACTTCATATTCGTAACACTACTTGGTATTTCTGGAGCTGTAGTAAGACTGCTACACCACTGAAAAGCGTTACACATATCCCAGACTTTATTCGGTATCTCTGGGGCTACAGTAAGATTTTCACAACCGTAGAAACATCTTTCCAAAATAGTGACACCAGCTGGTATTGCAGGAGCTACCACAAGAGTTTTACAAAGCTGAAAACCGTACATCATATCGGTAATATCCGAAGGCAGAGTCGTTGCAGACAGGTCTACAAACTTCGTTTCGTTGGCTTTCAGTGCAGAGCTTATTTGTTTCCAGTTGTCTTTTGTAAGTCCGCTTATTGCAGGCAGAACATTAGGTGCTTCTTTACTTCCTTCTGGCAGGCTTGCAAGATAACTACTCAAACCGCTTATATCAAGTCCCCACTTTGCATACAGCGTAAGGTTTTGAGTTACTGCAGTGTTAAAGTTGTATGCCTCAGAAGCAAGCGTTGTACCTCCATCCTCAGACGTGTACCATCCCAAAAAAGCCCTTTGACTCTTTGTAGGGTTCGAAGGTTTCGAAACCTTTTTGTTATATATAACAGTCCGTGATGAAACGGAACTTCCGCCCTGAGTATCAAACGTTACCGTCGCAGTCCACTTTGCGTAGAGTTTCTGCTCGCCAGTAGCAGTTGCAGGAATTGCAATTACCTCTGAGCCAGAAAAGTCTTCCTCGTAATACCATCCAGCAAATGTCAGTCCTGTATAAGTTGGACCTGGCAGAGTATAGGCAGTTCCCGGAGTATAATCCTTAAACAGACCAGTGTTACTTGTAAAGTTAGTATTCAGTTCTATAGGACTTTCATAGATAATCTCGGTTGAGTCCCATATTGCATAGTACGTAGTGGATGTTGTAACAGAAGCTGTACCGCTGACCGCACTGCCAGTTCCGTCACTTACAGTGCTCCAGTGTTTGAATGCGGCATGAGACTTTGTCGGGTTTGTAGAAGGCTTTATGCTGCTGAATGTTGACGCATAGTCATAGACATCCTCGGACGAAGTAGAACTACCAACCTTGCCGCCGTTGTAGTCAAAGGTTACCGTTACCTTCCACTTTGCATAGAGCGTTACATTTCCCGTAGTATCAGTTGCAATGGAAGTGACCTTGTTTGCTGGAGTAAACGCCGCATCCGTGTACCAGCCGTCAAAGGTAAGTCCTGTCTTTGAAGGGGCAGGAAGTGAAGAAAGTCCCTCATCGCTCGTGTAGCTTAGCTTGCCGGAG
>JAFVDR010000272.1 GCA_017476165.1 Treponema sp.
ATCTTGCACTCATAAAAAAGAGTAATAAGTTTCAATACAGCACAGGATACAATAGAAGAACCGTTCGTACAAAAAACTACGCAGTAAGCATTGATAAGTGCTTAGAACTCATGTACGGCTACTTCGAGTTTGGAATGTTTGAATGTTCATTGAGCGACTACATTCTTGGCAATATGAGCGACGAAAAGCAGGACTTAAAAAAGAATGGAAAAGCAATATGGCATGAAGACATGCTCATTGCAGCAGAGCTTGACTATGAACTTGAACACGGGAAAGACACTCTCCATAATGCAATAGAAAACATCATTCTTTCAGACAACAACACGGCTGTAGTTACGGTTCCAATTATAAGGGGAATAATACAAAGCTCTGATGTAAAGCTACATGAATTACTTGGAAAATTCCTTCTTGCGGCAAGATTGCAGGAAGGTGTGCGGCAGGCAATTTGTGAAAACATGGACTGCGGTACAGAAGAAGCATTTCTGACGCTTTTCAACGTCATTTGCGAAAACGACCTTATCCGTTACTCGTCAGTAAAAAGAGCTGTTGCAACATGGATTGGACTTTTTGATGAAAAATCAGTGGAACGCATTTCTGCAAAAACCCTGACGCTCATGAAGCAGGCATTGTATGATGAGAATGAAAGAAAAGAGATGCTTTCAACAGATGACGCAATGAAAATAATCATTGCATTATGGGCAACAGGCTTTTATGAGGCAGATGATGCTGTTGTTGAAATACATAAGATTATAAACTCTGGCACTAAAGCTCAACTTCTTGCCACAGCATATTACAATCAGGAGCTTTACATCAGGGATTTTTATGCCTCCTGTGCTGAATATGCTGTAGAAAAGTACTCGGACGACATGGAGATTGTCGCAGCATTCTTCCCTACATATCTTGAAAACATATCAGCCATAACATGTGCATGGTGGGATGAGGACAATAAAGACAGACCTTCTATGTACCGCTCTCCACTAAGGCAGTTGCCGGAACTCTGGTTTAATGGTGTAAAGGAAAAAGCAGCCCTTCATGTGCATATCCTAAAAGACCTGTTTGACAGGCTTGAAAAGAAGGAGAAGGTCTTTTCACCAAGTACTTTTCCATGGTACAGCGTAAGCATATCTAAGCAGGCTATAGCAGACAGGGCATGCATCATAGCGGCAAGATTTCCCGGCGTTGTTCCGCGAGAGATTGCATATCAGATGATAGAAGCGGCGGACAGTTTCATCAGCTTGCATACCATAAAAAGTTACCTGAACGTCCGCGAGATTAAGCAGGACAGAGACTTTGCAGTAAAACTACTTGCAAACAAAAACTTGTGCAGGGAAGTTGCAAAGCTTCTGGACTCTACTACTCCATCTCAGGAAAACATCTTGTATATAGAGTCTCTTCTGCGCTACAAAGACAGCAATATCAGAAATACCGCAGGAACAATAATATCAGAGCAGGGAGATGAAGAATTTACCCAGTCTGTATTCCGACTGCTTAAAGCAAAAGAAGAGGGATGCAGATTTGCCGCACTGGATTTTATTATGCGCCTGAAAGAAGAAAATGAAAATCTGGCTCATAAAGACGTTGACTGGAAACAGTTTAAGGATGCAGTACTAGCAATAAAATATCCTAGCACAAGAGAAGAACCTCTCATAAAAAACTTGTTTGGCACAAAAGGCAATTCTATTGAAGAAAACAATGATGAAAAATTTCCAGACAGCCTTGACGGACTGTTTGACACAGACAAAATAACGGAAATCCCTCCGACAGAGTTAAAGTTAGACACAGATACACTAAACTTAGTCTGTAAGGCAGATAAGAAAAAAATAGTTTCCATAATAAAAGCCTTTGACAAACTTATTGACGCACACCGCACTGACCAGTACAAAGATTGTTTTGGCACTGACAGGATGCTTGGTGATAAGGAGAGTTATAGTTATTGTAAATACGGCTATATAAACACATATTTTGTCAAGAAGAATGAACTTCCTATCAACAGTCTTCCTTTTAAGGAGTTATGGATAAAGTTTTA
>JAFVDR010000273.1 GCA_017476165.1 Treponema sp.
AGTGACTTCTTTTGCGTTCTCATCTCCTGCTGATGGAACCGATGCGACTTCCTCAGATGGGCTTTCGTCAGGAGTGACTTCTGCTGATGCAAAAATATTGCCCAGTTCATTTTCCGACAATGCAACATCGTCTGCTTCATCAAGGAACGATGCAACTTTTTCTTTTTCTGGCAAAGGAGCAGGAATGTCGATTTCTTCTTCTGCTTCTGGTGATGTCTGGTTTCTTTGCTTTATAATTTCAACTTCAGACCTAAGGCCACTTATCTCTTGTTTTAGACTTAATAGTTCTCCGGCAATTTGCTTTAAGAGTTCGTTTGTTGCACCCATATCTTCCTCGTCTTCATTGTGTGCTTTTATTGTATCATCAAATGCAGATTTTTCAAGATTTTTTTCTGTTTCTGGATGAACTTCTGTATCTGAAAGTGAAGATGTCTCTTCGTCAAATGTGTCTGGAATGGTTTCTGATTCTGCTTCAACGATAACTGTCGGTGAAAATTCCGTTTCTGGTACTGGTGCAGAACGATTTTCAGCTTCTGAATCATCCTTTAAAGATGCTTTCTCTCCATTTTCGTCTTCAATGGAATCGAGCAGGGAATCAACATCAAATTCTTCATCGGATGATGATACTGAAGCTCTCTGGCCGCTTGATTCTGCAGGTTTTTCTGTTTCTGGTTCAATAGAAATGGAAATGCTTTCTTCTGTTGCATCGGAAGCGTTCGATTCAACGCTTGTTCCTGAATCTTCGTCTTCCATAGATACGCTTAGGTCAAAGTTTGTCTTCATGTCTTCTTCAGAATCTTCTTCATCTGCTTCTGCTGGCGCATTTTCTGAACTGTCACCATCAAGACCGAATTCGGACAAATCAATGTCTTCGGTGCTGCCTGCATCTGCAACAGACGTTTCTTCTGCTTTCGGCTTTGAATTATCGGAAATGTTGTCCAGCATGTCGTCAAATTCACTGACATCAACTGTTTCCGTTGCTTTTGCATCGTCCGAGTTGCTTTCCTGATCGACAGGGGAGTCGTCACTGAAGAAATCGGAAAGGTCAACGCCCTCTGTCTCGCTGTCGCCGGAACTTGAAGAGCGGCTGCTTGTTGATTCCGGTTCATCAAAGAATGAAGAATCATCTGTATTGTCTACCGTCTGAACATCAAGTTCATCATCAAATTCAAGGTCAATGTCCAATGGGTCTTCTTCTTCCTCTTCTTCTTTTGTTTCTTCTTCCATAAAACCAGAGTCACCGTCAAAGAAGTCGTCTAGGGAAATTTCACCATCTTCCATTTCTTCGGTGGAAGAGCCTTCGTTATCTGTTGGAATGTTGGCCTCATCTTCTGTGCTTACATCAGATATGAATTCATCAAGAGAAACTGTTTCGTCTGCACCCGTTCCTTCTGGACTGATGTCACCCATAATATCTGCACTCATGTCGTCTGAAGCAGTAGATTCCTGGTGCTCAGACGGCAATTCGTCTAAAAATGAAAAGTCAGAAAGGGAATCTGTGTTTTCTTCTTCTGCTGTTTCCTGGTGCGTGTGTGGAGGAGTCTTTATCCATACGCCGTATTGATCCAGTTCTGTATTTGTGCCTGATGAGTCACTCATATAAATCCCCTTCAAAAATGATAGTAAACAAAAGCGTAATAAAGGAAAACTCTAAGGACTGAATTTTTTTAGAGATTTCCTCAAGATTTTTTAGCCTTGCTTTTCTAGATATATCGGCAGAAACGGTGCAAAAAGATACTATTATTTAACTATAATTTCCGTGATGGAAATTTCCGAAATATAAACCAATGATTAAATGTAGAGTTCTTGTTGCCGCAGTTGTCGGTACACTTTTTTATGTATGTATCTCTATACTTTGTGGGCGGAACAGTTTGTGGGCGGAATCGCAGCTTAATGAACAAAAGCGAATTTTAAGCCTTCATGCTGCAACCATTGAACAGACAAGGGAAGAACTGTTGCTTGAAAAAGTTGCGCTTGAAAAAGATATGGATGTTATTGCAGCCTATGCAAGAAAGCTTTCGTACATTAGGGAAGGCGAAAAAATAGTTAAGATTAGTGGACTTGCCGTACATGAAAATCAAATTTATGATCCTGGAAGTGTACTGTTTCATGAAGATGTAAAATATTTTCCTGAATGGTTCTGCAAGAGTGTTGGACTTGCTTTTTTTCTTTTGGCTTATTGCATTCTGTTTTTGTTTGATGCCGAAAAAGGTCTTCTGCAAAGAAACAGTCGCCCCCGAAAACGTTTTTATGATGAAATTCATGGAATGCCATCCGTATGATTATTGTAAAAAATGATGAAAACAGCGTGTTCCGTGTTGTTCAGGCTGTTGAACAGGGAAAAGTCGTTATCCTTCCAACGGACACTGTATATGGATTCAGTGGTATTGTCGATTTGAAATGTTTTCCGAAAAAATTCCACACGGATTCTCTCATCCGCTCCATAAAGGGGCGCTCTGAAACAAAACCTCTGATTCAACTGATAGCAAAACCCGAAGACATCTATGACTATACGGACGATGCCATTCCCCGTTCCCTGCTGGACAAATGGCCTTGTGCTCTGACTATTATTGTTAACATAAAAAAAGAGTGTCCGCTTGCAGACGTGCAGACAACAGTTGCTTTTCGATGCCCAGGAGATGAATGGCTTCGTACAATCATTGGCTTGTGCAATGCACCTTTGTATTCAACCAGCGTAAACCGAAGCGGCAAGCCTGTCCTGTCGCGCGTGGCAGACATTCGAAATGAATTTGAATTGGAAACAGGACTGATTGTTGACGATGGTGACAAGCTCCATTCTGTTCCGTCAACCATTGTTTCGGTTCAGGATGGAATGATGCATGTCATACGGCAGGGAAGCATTGTTGTTTAACGTTTTGTCCATTCAACAGCCGTTGTACTGTCTCCAGAAATCCTTGTTCCTTTCAGTACTCCGTTTTCGGACTTCGTCAACTTCCACGTTGTGGGGTATGCTGTATTTTCTGATTTTTCAAGTTGGCGAACCGTAATGGTTGACCCGTCAATGCTTACTGATACATTCATGCTGGAGCCATTGTCATAGATAACGAATCCCTTGCGGTTCTGCATGATGACGATTTTGTTGACCGAGTTTTCTGCATCCCATGTACCGTACAAGTCTTCGATAGATGTCTTGATTCCGCTACCTGTACTTGAAGCGGTTGAATCTGGTGAATCTGACAGTTTTGCAAGCAAAGCATTTATGGATGTCTTTGCATCCAGCAAGATTTTATAGTATGACTCGTAATTCTTTACAATATAAGATTCTTTGTTTGTTTTTCCGTCTATGGCGTGCAGCGTGCATGTCCACAGCGCTTCATCTTCGGGTGTCTGTTCAATTTGAGCGTAAAAACTGATGCCGTGTTTTGTCTTGGTGACAGTGTTGTATGCAGTATCTCTTTTGTCAATGACGGAATAGCCATTGGTGTTCTGGAGCTGGTTGTAGTACAGATCTGTTGTCATTCCTATCATTTCAACATCAGCAGAAGCAGACTGCGTACTATAAAATTCTATGACTCCTTCTGCAAACAGAAGGGGATGAATAAGAAAAATGATTGCTGACACTAAACACTTTTTTTTCATGTAAGGCTCCTTGTACGTTTGTTTCCTATTCCTGCTGCCGGTTTTTGAATTCCCTTGCAATTTCTCTATTGATGTCTCTGTCTCGTATATCGGCACGTTTGTCAAATTGCTTTTTCCCTTTGCATACGCCGAGAGCAACTTTTACACGACCTTTTTTTAAATAAAACTCCAAAGGAACTAAAGTGTAACCCTTTTCGTCAACTTTTCTTTGCAACCGCTTGATTTCATCTTTATGCAAAAGCAGTTTCTTTTTTCGATCGGGATTATGGTTGAAAATGGAGGAGTATGAATATTCCGAAATGTGAAAATTCTGAACCCATACTTCGCCGTTTTCTATGATTGCAAAACTGTCTGAAAATGATATTGTTCCTGCTTTGACAGACTTTACTTCCGTTCCTTCCAGAACAACACCGCATTCAATGGTGTCTTCTATAGTATAATTGAAGCGAGCCTTTCTGTTTTGTGCAATAACTTTACGTGCAAGGTTCTTATTCTCATCTGCCATAGTGAAAATATACCTTACTTTTTGCAAAAAGTCTAGGGTGTGCAATGTGTCCTGGTAAAATGTGCCACTTATGATGTCCCGTACTGTCAGCATGGTGCAACTTCCTTAGTGTCAGGAATGTTATTGAAGATATCATCGAAAAACTTGCCTTTGTGTGATTTTTTCGAGGTTTCCATAGAAAGTAATCATGGCATTATTGACGAAAAGTGCCGAATTTGCTAAGATTTTATACCCCTTGGAGATACGCACGTATCTCCCATTCAAAGACCATAAGGAGAATATACTATGAGAAAGTATGAACTTATGACTATTTATCCTGTAGAGGATGAAAAATTCAAGGCAGGTACAGACACTCTCCGTGCTGACCTTGCAAAATTCGGTGTAGAGATTGAAAAAGAAGAGCCTTTCGGTGATCGTGATCTGACTTATGAAATCAAGAAGCTTCGCCGCGGAAGATTTGTTCTTTTCCACATAAAGGCAAATCCTGCAAAGATTTCAGACATGAACATTCAGTTCAGATTGAATCCAAATCTCTTGAAATATCTTTTCGTACTCAAGACAGAAAAAGACGCTTAAGGTAGAGCGTACATCATTACAGCAGAGGTATACATGGCAGGTTCAGATTTAAACAGTGTGGCATTGGTTGGTCGTCTTACTCGCGATGCAGAATTAAGTTATCTTCAGAGTGGAACAGCTGTTGCTGCAATGTCTGTAGCCGTAAACAGGAGTCGGAAGGATGGCGATCAGTGGGTGAGCGAAGTGAATTATTTCGATGTTTCCTACTTTGGCAAGCCTGCAGAATCCTTAAAGCAATACCTCACAAAAGGAAAGCAGATAGCTGTTCAGGGGTCTCTGAAGCAGGATCGCTGGGAAAAAGACGGTCAAAAGTTCAGTAAAATTCGCATCATGGCAAATTCAATAGAGCTTTTGGGTGGACGTTCTGATGCAGGTTCATCATCTTCATATGGTGGAAGTGCAGGACAGCAAATGTCGGGTGGCTATACACCTCGTCCTTCTGCTCAGAACTATCAGGCTGCAGATTCTTCAGTATCAGATGAAAGCTTTGGCGGAGACAGCAGCGGTTTTCCTGAAGACATTCCTTTCTAAAATTGAAAGGATACCATTCGTACTAATAGGAGCATTTTATGGCAGACGAAGCAACAAAAAATGAAGTTGTGGAAGATCAGAAGATTGATAATGGTGCAGATCAGATGACTGCAGAAGACTCAGGTCGTGAGGACGAAGCTCGCGGCCGTGCAAAGGGAAAGGCTTTCTTTCACAAGAGAGTATGCCGTTTCTGTGCAAACAAGGCAAAAATTGACTATAAGGATGCAGATGGTTTGCGTCGCTTTACGACTGAGCGCGGCAAGATTCTTCCTCGCCGCATAACAGGAACATGTGCAAAGCATCAGAAGGAACTTGCAGTTGCCATTAAGCGTGCACGTTCTATTTGTCTGCTTCCTTATGTTGCAGACTAACATTTGTTTTTAGTCCTAAACTTGTAATGGGGTGCGATCCAACTCCTGGTGACGTATCCCCAAAGAAATCTTTTTAAGAGGAGCTTGAAAATGAAAATTATTCTTAATGATGATGTTAAGCATCTTGGTGAAATGGGTGACGTAAAGACTGTTGCCAATGGTTATGCAAGAAACTACCTTTTCCCTCACGGATTTGCAGTTCCTTATACGCCAGAAAGCGTAGCTTATTTCGAAGGAAAAAAGGCTGAAATCGAAGCTCGCAAGGAGCAGAAGAGAGCAGATAGCAAGTCTCTTAAAGAAAAGCTTGAATCTCAGGATGTTGTTCTTACAATGCCTGCTGGTACAAATGGAAAACTTTATGGTGCTGTTACAAGCCAGACTCTTGTTGACTATTATGCAAAGCTTGGCTATGAAATTGAAAGAAAACGCATTGAGATTCCTGGCCTTACCATTAAGAGCTGTGGTTCTTATACATTCAAAGTTCACTTGTATGAAGCAGCCCTTGCAGAAGTAAAACTCTCTGTACAGCCTCAGCCAACAAACGATGATGCTGGCAAGAAAGATGAAAAGTCTAAGAAATCAAAGGCTGAAAAAACTGAAAACAAGGAAGCTGAATCATCAGAAAATAACTAGTTTTTAGTTTTATGTTTAACTAGCCCGTGAAGGTTGCTCTTTCGCGGGCTACTTTGATTTTAAAGGGAGGCAGAATGGATGCAATAAAGGGAAGGATTCCTCCGCATAATCTTGATGCAGAACGTGCAACACTGGGAGCAATGCTGCTAAACTGGAAGGCTGTGAGTGATGTTGTAACGTATCTGCGTTCTGACAATTTCTATGATCATCGCAATCATGTCATCTATGATTCAATGATGAGTCTTTTTGCAGGTGGAATAGCTGGTGACATTCTTACGATTACTGAAGATTTGACAAAAAAAGGTAAGCTTGAAGAAGCAGGTGGTTCCTCTTATATTGCAGAATTAACGACCATTGTCCCTACCAGTGCGAATGTTGACTACTATGCTAAAATGGTTCTTGACAATTCAACTCGAAGAAACCTTATAAATATTTCTTCTGAAATACAAGCTGACAGCTATGATGACACGAAGGACAGCCGCAAAGTTCTGGAAGATGCAGAGCAGAAGATTTTTAAGCTGACGGACTCAAATCAGTCAACGCAAGTATTCTCTATGAGTGATGTTGTTCCTCAGACAATAAAGCTCATTGATACGCGCTATAAAAACAAAAACACATATTCTGGCATTCCTTCCGGCATTACCATGTTGGATAGCATGACGAGTGGTTTTCAAAACAGTGAAATGATTATTGTGGGTGCTCGTCCTTCAATGGGAAAGACAGCTCTTGCACTTTCAATGATGCAGCACATTGCCATTGATAAGAAAATACCATGCGGTTTTTTTAGCCTTGAAATGGCGGCTGACCAGATTGGACAACGTCTACTTTCTCAGGTTGCAAGAATTCCCGGTACCAAACTCCGAAGCGGCATGCTAAAGACAGAAGATTTTCAGAAACTTCAGGATGCAGCAAGTCTCTGCTATGATTCTCCTTTGTACATTGTTGATACTCCTAACATGAAGCTCTTGGATTTGCGTGCAATGGCTCGCCGCATGAGGGCTAACCAGAAGGTAGAAATCATTTTTATAGACTACATTGGCCTTATTACCAGTGAAAATGAGGATGCCCCAGTTTATGAGCAGCAGTCCGCCATTTCAAAATCATTGAAGAGCCTTGCCCGTGAACTGTGCATTCCCATTGTGGTTTTGTGTCAGGTTTCAAGAAATGCAGAAGGCAATGAGCCTAATCTGGCAGAATTGCGAGGCTCAGGATCCATTGAACAGGATGCTGATGTTGTCATGTTTATTCACGGAGAACGCAACCGGCAGAAGGATGGCGAAGAATATAATCCTGTTCAGGACAGAAAGCTGATTGTAGCAAAACAGCGAAACGGTCCAATTGGGGATGTTGACGTGCTGTTTATTTCAAGCTATACAAAATTTGAAAACAAAAGCAAACAGGATTCGTGATTGTGAGTGTTGTTCTGAAAAAAAGGCTGTCCTTTTACAAAAGGACAGCCTTTTTCATGTTCATAGAGCGAAGCTTTATGACCTAAAAATTAGAATTTTCTGTCAAGAGTGTTGTTGTCAAGAAGAACAAGCTTGCCGCCTACAGCGGTAACAACGACACCTTTCGATGAAACTGTAATTGGAGTGTTTGCTTCAACTTCTACAGGACTTTTTATCAGTAATGTCAAAGCTTTGTTGTATTTGCCGACAACCCATTTTGTTCCGTCCTGAATGACACAGTAATAGTTTGTACCGTCTGTGACAAGTACTGAATTGTCTGCAACAATTTCTACAGATTCTTTTTGAATTTCCATGTTTCCAGAGTCAAGAAGACAAAGTTTTACGGCACTGTTGTTTGAAGCGCTTTTGTCTCCACAAATTGCCATATAGAAAGTATTGTCACCTGTAATGGCAGTCCTTGACCCTAATGAGAGTTCGTTTAATTCTTGTCCGGAAACAGGCATGATGATGCGTCTGTGCACGACAGTAACAGGGGAAAGCCTTACGATGGAACCGTCTGTAGCACTGATTTTAACCATCTGGCTCAAATCTTTAGCCTCATCAACGACTTTCAAACCAATAACAGTATTTGTCTCTGCCACCGTCAGGGAATCATCGAGCAAGGCCTGAATGTCTTTAGCAATTTCGGTGCGGTCGCGCTGGGCTTCAGCTTCCTTCTGCTCTGCAAAAGCCTTTTCTTCGGCGGCTTTCTGTGATGATTCATCGGCAATTTTCTGCAGCTCTTCAGTTTTCTTCTGCTCTTCAAGGCGTTTTCTTTCTGCTTCTTCAGCTTCCTTCTGCTTTCTCAGAGCTTCTTCCTGTGCAGCCTTTGCTTCCTGTTCCTTTTTGGCAGCAGCTTCTGCAAGGGCTTTTGCCTCCTGCTGTTTTTTCAGGGCATCTTCCTGGGCAGCTGCATCATTTGGATTTTTCTGTGCATTCTGCTGAGCCTGCTGTGCTTCCTTCTGTGCATTCTGTGCATTCTGCTGAGCCTGCTGTGCTTCCTTCTGTGCATTCTGTGCATTCTGCTGAGCTTGCTGTGCTTCCTTCTGCGTGTTCTGTGCATTCTGATTTGTGGAAGCCTGCTGTTTCTGCTGCTCCTTGAGTTTGTCTGCATCCTGTGCTGCTACTTTTGCAGATTCCTGTGCCTTTTCTGCAGCATCTTCGGCTTCGCGTTCTTTTATGTCTACGAGATTTTTCCGTTCATCAATGCCCTTGTCGTCTTTTTCACGCATTGAGTCGATGACATTTTTGTCGCTGATTGCCGTAGTGTCAATGGATGAAAGACCACCGTTGATGTCGTACAGCGGAATGACAATCTGGGTTCTTCCCGGCCATTCGCTCCATTTTGTGCTGAGACCACACTTGTCTTCCGTCAGGTTTTTAGTAACGACATCCTTGTATCTGCTGCGGAACACGTCCATTTTTCCCCGATATACAGCATTGTATACCGTAACGAACGTAGCAAGCGTGGATGCATCCGATGCATTGTAACCATAAGCCGCAGAAAGGTAACCTGCAATAATCCTGCGGAGGTTGCGGATATGGTCAACGGTTGCATTTGGATTGATTACAAGAATGTCTGCGTCAAACTTGTCTTTTGTGTTTGGATCTATTGCATGAATGATTGTATATTTTCCGTACAGGCCATATGTTCCTGCAGAAGAAATGTTTGTTCGTGCCTGTCGTCCGAGGCCTCGTCCGATTTCTGTAATGGTATCTGCTGTTTCAATGACGGAATGAGGACCTGTGTAGTTTTCAAATTGTATGGTTCCCACATCTCCTGTTCGACGGATTTCATCTTCGTCAACTTCAAGAGATGATGCTGTACTTACAGCAATAAGTGTTATGGAAAACACTGCTGCTGCTAATTTTTTAAGTTTCATAAAACCTCCAATTAAAGATTCTTTTATAGTATAGTATGTTTGTATGAAAAAAAAAAGTGCCTAAATGTTTAGATTCATTATTTTTTCAAGGGTATCCTTTGCATAGGCATGGACTCGTTTATTAAACTG
>JAFVDR010000274.1 GCA_017476165.1 Treponema sp.
GGCAAATGTACCTTTTTTTACAACAAATGCATAGGGAGCTTTGTGTTCTTGTACAAATGAAAAGCATGTTTCTATTTGGCTTTGTAGTTTTGATTCATCATCCGTAAGGATTGAATATGGAATCTGCATTGCATCAAGCAGGGCACAGGTTACTTTTCCCTGCTTTACATGCTGTGGCTCATCATGAACGCCAGGTTCACCGCGCCAACCGATGAGCAAAATGCAGGGAATGGAATAGACATCGGGATCTACGAGTGAAAGTATGGGGTTTACAACATTTCCCAATCCAGAGTTTTGCATGTAGATGAGTGGGATTTTCCCTGTAGCAAAATGATATCCAGCTGCAAGACCTGTTGCATTACCTTCATTTGCTGCAATAATGTGCTTCTCGGCAGGTGCATTGTCAGTAATGTATGCACAGAAATTTTTTAAGAGGGAATCGGGAACTCCCGTAAAAAAATCAGTTCCTTTCTTTATTAATTCATTGTAGAAAAATTCTGGTCATATCATAATTGAGTCCTTATTTTGTTCCTGGTATAAGTTCCAAAATCTGTTTTATTGGCATGCAGATATCATTGACTTCTAGAGATCTCTCTGCCTTTAAAATTTCTTGTGCGCATTTTTCCATTGCTGGATATGCAGCCCTCAACATGTGATTGGCATATATTATTATGTTTGCACCCCACGAACACAGCTCTTTTTCTGTAAACTGATTGTATGTTGTTGGCACAAGGACAAGAGGAATTGTTTTATATTCTTGTCTGAACCGTTCACAGAATTCCTTTATGTCCATGCCCGATTTATCTTTTGAATGAATCATAATGCCGTCCGCACCTGCTTTTACCGCTGCAAAGGCTTTTGCAAGGGCTTCCGTTACGGATCTTCCCGCTATTATTTCTTCGATTCTGGCAATAATCATAAAGTCTTTTGTGACTTGAGCTTTTTTGCCTTCTGCAATTTTATGGCAGAATTCTTCTTCAGTTGCTAATTCCTGCTTTGCTTCTGTACCAAAAAGGCTGTTTTTCTTTAGTCCCTTCTTGTCTTCGATAATGACTGCACTGACACCATTTCTTTCCAATGTTCGAACAGTAAAAACAAAGTGCTCTGGTATGCCGCCTGTATCACCATCGTAAATGATTGGTTTTGTCGTACATTCCAGTATGTCCGTAAGTGATTGCATTCTCGTTGTCAAGTCAACAGCTTCAATGTCAGGCTTTCCTTTATCCGTGGAATCCGTCAATGATGATGACCACATTCCATCAAATGTGTGCAAGCCATCATCTTTCATAATTGATTCATTTTCAATGATTAAACCGCTTAAGCCTGAGTGAGCTTCCATAATTCGTACAATAGGTTTTGCTGCAATCAAGCGCCGAAGCGTTGCCCTTCTTACATCTGGTGTTGTTCCTATGTTTTTTGCATTTTCAACTAACGAAGACGAATTGATTCCTTGTGTATACGGAATTTCAATGACAGTTCCATTCCATTCTTTCATTGTTTCATA
>JAFVDR010000275.1 GCA_017476165.1 Treponema sp.
AGCCAGTACAGACATCTTGCTGAAAACAATGAATTCCTGATAAAAGAAAGAAATAACAAGACTCGCTGAATTTGACTTTAGGAGTGAGTAGCCGGGGTCATTTTTTATAAGATTTTCAAAATAATTGCTGTCTGTCCTTATCATTCCATCTACTCCTGTTTCCCTCTCAGCCCGATATAAAACTCTAGCCGTTCCAGAAGGGCTTTTGCAAAAAGGGATTCCATCGCGCCAAGATTGTGGTGGACATGGTATGAGTCAAATGCATCGTAATAGGCAAGACGGTCTGCAAACTTGATGTTTATTGGCGGAAAGCCGGCTTTCATAAGTTCAAGATTTACTAAAAGCCGTCCAGTTCTTCCGTTGCCGTCAATAAAAGGATGAATTGCTTCAAAGTCAATATGGAACCGGGCAAGTTTTGTGACTATGTGACTTTCATCCCTTGCAAAATCTTGAAGAAGCCTTTCTAATTTCGGTTGAATCAAATATGGCTGTACTGGCTCATGGGCGGCTCCTGCTATTATTACAGGAATTTTTCTGTATGTGCCGCGGTCTTCTTTTTTATCTGCAAGGACAAGATAGTGAATGTCTTTTATGACACGCTCTGAAAGTGGCTCGTTTTTCTGAACAAGGCTTGCAACATAGTCGAACGCTTCTTTATGACCGATTGCCTCAAGGTGATGGGAAAGAGGCTTCCTGTCGATTGTAAGCCCCCGAAGAACAAGGTCAGTTTCCCTCAGAGTGAGAGTGTTGCCTTCTATGGCATTTGAGTTGTAAGTGTATTCGGTGACAAATTGTTCGTTAAGGCGTTCAAGTTCACCCTGAGTAAATGGACGAAGGGTGTCAAGGATGTCTTTTTTTTCATCAATAAGAGAAAGAAGATTTTCCTGTTTTGTAAGCCGCCCGTCGCGGGGTTTTACCGCATCAAGAGGAATGCGCCAGCCACGACCGATTTGCATAGCTCCTGGGATTTTTCCCTGTGAACACAAGACCCGGATTCTTCGCTCTGAGATATTCCCTTTTTCTGCAGCCTGAGCGACCGTCAAAAAGGTTCCGTCTGATTTCATCACTATGATTATAGCATATATCGGAACAATCTGCAATTATCGGAATAAAAGGATGTAGATTAGCGGAATGAAGGAAAATCGTTAAGCTATAAGTTTATAAAAATTCCTAACATAAAAATTGTCCCCAAAAAGTTATGTTTCCAAAATCATTCCTCCTTTAAAATATATATGAAATTATGATATAAAGGAGTTGAATTATGGAAGAAACTACATCAAATACACAGTATGGAAGCATAAAAATCAGCCAGGTTGTAAAAATTCTAATCGCTGGTATAGGACAAAGTGCTTTGCTTGATAGCGTAGAACGGACAGACTTTGATAAAACAAAGAAAATGCTTGGAAGAATAAAAACAATTGATGATAACGACAGTAAAACCTCTTTTAAGCAGATTTCAGAATTTGAAAATTTACTATTAACTTTCGGTTCATGGGCAATGATGAAAGGCTATATCAAATCCTGCAGTTTCATAGTTTTGTTTTATTATGAATTAAAATCAATGATTCATGAAATTGACAATCCGTTAGGCACGGCACAAGAAAATGTACAAAATCATCTTCTGTTTTCAATAAGAAATATTTTAGTTCGTTTTTTTACTGATATGAACGAAAACTATCCGAATGATTCTGTCTTGCGAAATTGGAGCGACACTTTATCAAATTTTGATGTGTGGGGTATCAGCGAAGATTACGAGAATGATATTTCGCCAATAAAATCTTCATTTGATTTTTTAAAATGGATGGCAAATGATAAAAAAGAAACTGAGATTGAGTGGGATAAACTTTCTCAAGATACGAATCTATACACAAAAATTGAACGATGGTGTTCTGGAAAGCAAAGACCGTCCTGGAACGAAATAAAGCAATTTCTTGATGTTCGCCCTTTTCCAACAGATGAAAGAATTGCTGAATTTGAAAAATATAAAGACAATGAGTTTTCTAACGATTTTTACAATGCTTTTAAGGAGGTTATGACTAAAAAACGAACAAATCTCCATCTTTCTGACAGTTCACTTGAAAACCCTGCTAAAAATGAATTTAACGGAATAAGTTACACATATCCAGCTTTCAGCAATATGCTTTTCTTTGCTTATTTTGTGACAAATATTGCAGACTCAATGGAAGAAGAGAAATTAATTTCAAAAGAGTTTCGTAGTAATGTTCGAAATGGCCTGCGACTTTTCTATAGAGATTTCTTTTCTGGCAAACTTTCAAAGAAAAACAAAGAATACAAAGAAAATATACTGTATATGATTTTAACGGACAGTATTTATTATGGAAAAAATTCAGACCATTCTATTTATAAAAAATCAAAAGAGGAAAAGTTGTTTCTGAAAAATATCGGAAAGCCGTTTGATAAAAAACTGAGTTATAAAAGCATTTTAGAAAAATTTTCAAAAGAAAAAATAGGACAATCCACTGTAGTCTATAAAAACTGGAAACTTGGCGAGTTTTATGAAATAAATGGTGAATGTGAGTTAGCCGCACATTTCTTTGTTGAAGCCTTTGAACAAGGCAGATATTTTGCAGGTAAATATATGAAACCTTTTTTATTCGAGGCGATAAATTTTTCTTCGTTAGGCAATGAAAATAAAACCACCATCCGAAGCATGGTGGAATTTGCAGAGATGCTTTTTCCTAACGGACCGAACTCGTAAGATGATAACCGTTTCCCTGCGGACACTTGTACACAAAAAGCGCAATGCCAGCGCGTTTTCTTATATTTACCATTTTTTCGGCATCTTGTGCAGTCGGGTAGGCATCTTTCTTTTTACCGTTGTGGTCGGTGCATGAACAGGTCGAGGAAAGTTTTTCGCAGTAAAACTCTGTCGGCTTTAAATGATACTTTCCACAAGTTTTACACTGATATGCTGTCAGCGCGATTCCGCTTTGCGAATACTGATAATCTGCGCTTTCTTGCGCTTCTGAAAAATTTCTGTAAACAGAAAGTGGATTGCCAGATTTTGAAAAGCAAGTTTCGCTTTTGTGGGCGATGTAGATGTTTGAAATGTTCATTTTCATAAGACAGCTCCTTAGAATAAGTTTAGGTGAATTATAAGGAGATTTTTCTGCGCGGCATATGACTTTTTGGGGACAATTTTATAGACATATCATAATAAACTCGTTATTCAGTTATTATCTCCATATTTCGCAGGTGGCAGCGCATTGCCGTGTTTCATTACATAGACATATTTTTTTCACTTAAAGAAAAATCCAGAAATCAAAGTTTCGATAGCCTTGATAGCTATTGGTGACTGCAAGATTATGACAATCTGTGTATGCCACTGAATAGCCATGGCATGATTCTAATCTGATAGAAAAAGTCCGCAAGCACGATTCCTTTCATTGATTTTCCATTGTCGGAATATACGAACTTTGTAGAGCATGCGCACTGGTCGTAATGATTGCGCGCACTGGCCGTAATGATTGTGCGCACTGGCCGTAATGATTGTGCGCACTGGCAAAGATTCGGTATATTCTCTGTACGAAGTTAACAACCCTGCCTGATAAAGCACAGGAAGAGTATCTGTCGCAGAAAGGTTGTGGTTCTCTAGAGTTCTATAACACACTTCAATAGTTGATTCCGGCAAAATATAGGAAACTCAAAGAACTTCAGTTTTTCAAGTTTTCCTTTAGAAATTCTTTGAGTTGCAGTGCATTTTTTGCACCATTTCCCTTGGGATGATTATTAAAATACATCTGCACGGAACGACCTTCACTTTGAGCCGCATGAATGACAGGCACAAAGGACTTTAGTTCCTGAAGAGAATATTCATAGTCATATCGGGCACATCCGTTTGTTTCTGGTGAACAAGAATACCATGCAGCTGCATTCCGTCCATGCAGGCGAACATATGCATTTTGCCCAATAAATGGAGAATGATGACTGTACTGAAAGGTGGCAGCAGGTAAAGAAGCAAGCCGAGGCATGTCACAAAACACTACAGACGCATTTCGCAAGACAATCCCTTCAAAAACAGATTTACGAATCCATTCTTTATGGCGAAACTCTATTACGACAGGAAAGCCTTCGAAACTGGCAATTAAATTTGCAAGGAACAGACGATTTTCAACGGTATAACGAAAGCTCTGTGGAAATTGAAACAGAACGGCACTCAATACATTTCTTTTAAAAAGCGGCATAAGAGCTGCCTTAAAATCATCAGCAACATTCTGCCACACTGCGGAAACATGATGAGTCAACAGGTTGATTGCCTTTATGCTGGATGAAACACGCCCTTCACTCCGTTCATAAAACGAAAAAAGCCTGTCGGCTGTCGGCATACTGTAAAACGTGCTGTTCAGTTCAAGGGCATTGAACCGAGTCGCATAATAGCTGAGAAAGTCAATGCGCTTTACATATTGTGGATAGAACACGCCCTTCCAGTCTGGGTAATCATAGCCACTGGTTCCAATAAGGATCTGCTTCATACACTGCTACATCAAAGCTTTTTACGGAACTTCAAAACACTCAAATGCATGATATCATCATCGCTTATTACGGAGCGAGCTTTCGTTGTGTTGTAATGCAAGGAGACCTCTCAAAAATAAAGTTTCAAGAAGTCTCCTAATGTCATTTCCGCAAAGCAAATCGCTCGATTCGGATACGAAAATTAATGGTGGAACAGGCGGATACCCGTAAATGCCATTACCATTCCATATTTGTTGCTCACTTCGATAACGTTATCATCACGGATTGAACCGCCCGGTTGGGCGATAACGGTTACACCGCTGCGGTGGGCACGTTCAATGTTGTCTCCGAACGGAAAGAATGCATCGCTGCCAATTGCAACGTCAGTATTCTTTGCAATCCAAGCCTTGCGTTCTTCTTTTGTAAACACAGAAGGTTTTTCGGTAAAGAAATTCTGCCACACGCCATCGGCAAGAACATCTTCATAATCATCACTCGTATATACATCGATAGTGTTGTCTCGATCAGGGCGCTTGATGTCACTCCTAAACGGAAGGTTCAGTACCTGTGGACTCTGACGGAGCCACCACTTGTCGGCCTTGTCTCCTGCAAGACGAGTACAGTGAATGCGGCTCTGCTGTCCAGCACCAATACCGATTGCCTGACCGTCCTTTACGTAGCATACGCTGTTTGATTGGGTATATTTCAGAATGATAAGCGAAATAAGAAGATTGTCACGTTCCTCTTTGGAAAGCGTCTTTTTTTCAGTAACGATATTCTTAAGGCATTCATCATCAAGCTTTACAAAATTATGCCCCTGTTCAAAAGTTACGCCAAACACCATTTTGCTCTCAATGTCGGCAGGTACATATTTTTCATCAATCTGAAGGATGCAGTAACCGCCTTTCTTTTTTGCCTTAAGGATTTCGAGTGCATCTGCATCGTAACCAGGTGCAATGATGCCGTCGCTTACTTCTTTCTTTATGAGGAGTGCCGTTGCTTTGTCACAAGTATCGCTCAAAGCAATAAAGTCACCAAACGAAGACATTCTGTCTGCACCGCGTGCACGTGCATAGGCACAGGCAAGAGGAGTAAGGGGAACTTCTATGTCTGCAAAGTAGATTTTTTTCAATACGTCAGAAAGAGGGCGACCGATTGCAGCCCCGGCAGGAGAAACATGTTTAAAAGACGATGCAGCAGGAAGTCCTGTAGCTTCCTTCAGTTCTTTTACAAGCTGCCATCCATTCAATGCATCAAGCAAGTTTATGTATCCAGGTCTGCCATTCACAACCGTCAAAGGCAAATCGCCATGTTCCATATACACCCGCGCAGGTTTCTGATTCGGGTTACAGCCATACTTTAATTCAAGTTCTTTCATAGTTGCATGATATAGAAAAAAACATTCTTTTTCAATGCATTCAGACCATTACAACTCCAGCAGCTTTTGAACATCATGCAAGTTTTCTTCTATATATGTAGCACCGTAAGCTTCAAGTTCCTGCCGCGTGCCAAAGCCATACAGAATGCCAATGCAGTCGATGCCGGCAGCCTTTGCACCTGCTGCGTCAAAGTGGGTATCGCCGACAAGCACACATTCATCTTTTTTATCTTCAAGCCCCATTTCTGCAAGTACGTAGCGGATGACATCAACCTTATTGACTCGGCGGGCTTCTTCCAAATCGCTGCCGGCAACAAAATCAAACAGGTCAAGCATGCCCTGACGCTCAAGAATCTTTTTTGTATAGACTTCGGGCTTGCTGGTAGCAATGCATACGGTTTTTCCGGCTTGTCGCAAACGTTCAATCAAAGGGATAACGCCATCATACACTTGAACTTCGAACATGCCCGAAGCCGCATAGCATTTCCTGTACACGTCCATGGCTTCCACAAGTTTATCTTCCGGCAGCTTAAACACGCGAGAAAAGCTTTCGCGCAAAGGAGGTCCAATCATGGTGTTGTACACAGACTTGTCAGGAACATCAAGCTTGTAGCACTCAACAACTTTGTCAAACGATTTGAAAACACCCTTTGAAGTGTCAAAAAGAGTTCCGTCAAAGTCGAACAGAATATTCTGGTATTTTTTCATGGCATCATCATACACTGTTGCTGGGACTTACACAATAAATGCCCCCCTATAAAAACTTCAGTTTTCCGGCGTTCCTTTGAAGCCATGATGTTTTGAAACCTGTGTCTAAACAACTGTGACCGCAACTCAGGTGCATGGGTTCAGAACTCGACAGCAAACCGAAGTTGCAACATGTTTATTTCAAGATATATTTATTTTAGGCTTTACAATTATTGCGTTATAAACTATTATTTAAGTTATGGCAATTACTACCACTCAGCAAATCACAAAGTATTACGAAACATATCTTAACACGGAATTAACGTTTACCAAAGATATTATACGTACACTTGGCATGGATCCGCGCCAGATTTTTATAAAATGTGCGGAAGGTCAGTGGCCTTGTATCATAAATTCCACATCTTTTTCATTAGCACGCATCATAGTAGGAACAAAAAGCGGTTCATTCCAGCAGATGACAAAAAAGGATCCTCCAACCATGAGCCTTCGCTACTGGTTCATGAATTCTGATGGTACTCCAGTAAGTTTCTTCATTTCATGCAAGGTATCACAGGTCATGCCATACATGAACAGCAAAGACTTAGCCATAGTTACCCTGACATTCACACAGCGTCCGCCTGATGACTTGATTGAAAAAATCGGTCATGTCATTGATGCAAACATTAATTCGTTGCGACGCAAGGAAGAGCGCATTGTCATTACAAAGGACTCCAGCCGCAAGCTTGGGCTCCACACAGAAGAATGTTCCATCGTAGTACAGAATGTTCCCCGAAGGTGCATTCTTCACGACATTTCGTTTGGAGGAGCAAAAGTCTTTATTCTTGGACTTGCTCAGTTCTTGAAAGGCAAAGATGCTCAACTCGCCCTTGAATTTGAAGAGCCACATGAAATAATACAGCTGAAAGGTGTCATTGCAGAAACCTCCGCGGTTGAGGGGCGAAAAGACATTGTTGCCGTTTCCATAAAATTCAATGATGCAACCGTTGCACTCTCATACAAGGTACACATCAACAATTACTTGACGACAGTCCGAAAAGCCGACTTGGAAAGCAGTCAGCAAATGAATGCAGCACAACAAGCATCTGGAGCATAACCCATAATGAATCCCGCAAATCCACTGGACTCTGTTTACTTTGTAAAGTTGCCGGAAGGCTTCAAACTTTCTGCAGGGGATATTCATATTGATCCTGCAATTCAACTTCCTGTCCAAAAGAAAGACTCAGAGGAAAAACCAAGCGAAGATGTAAAGAATTTGACTCAGGAACAGGTGCTTGCAGGAATATTGACTGTACTTGCCTATGACAAGTCGAATCCAAACCTTGACTATTACCGGACGCTCATCCAAGAAGCTCGACCTAATATTGTAAAGGAGCTGTCCGAAGCTGCAATTCTTAAGACAAAAAACGAGGATTGGGAACTTGCAGAAGAAATTTGGCATGCAGTCCACGGAATTCAGCCCGACAATAAAGCCATCATCTTGAATATGGCTCTCTTTTTTGACCAGCGCGCTGACAACTATCGCAATTCAGGGCTGTATGACGATGCAGATGCTTACGATGATGATGCACTGATCTACTATCGCGATGCAATGGACAGCGATCCAGAACTGCCCGATGCTTTTTTTAATGCAGCATTCTTTTATCTGAAAAAACACAACTATTCGGAAGCAAAAAGCTGTTTGGAAAGCTATATTGGTCTAACGGCAGACGAAAAAGAAGAAGATTTGGGCGAAAACGGCTCGTACAAAATTGAACGAGCTCAGGAACTGCTCAACAAAATAAATTCACGAAATTTGGAAAACGAACGTTTTCACAATGCATACGAATTGATTTCGCGCGGTGAAGAAGAAAAAGGTCTCGAAGAAATACGCAAATTCCTGCAGGACAATCCAGCAGTATGGAACGCATGGTTTCTGTTGGGTTGGGGCCTACGTCGTTTGGAACGCTTTTCAGAAGCTCGACAGGCATTTGAAAAAGCCCAGGAATGCGATGGCGGAGATCAAAGTGCAGACACA
Organism: Treponema sp.; assembly: GCA_017476165.1. Taxonomy (GTDB): domain Bacteria; phylum Spirochaetota; class Spirochaetia; order Treponematales; family Treponemataceae; genus Treponema_D. The sequence goes on from JAFVDR010000275.1 coordinate 8,574, forward strand.
TACAATGAGCTTGCAATCTGTCAGCTGGAAACAGGGGATCTTGACGGTGCACAGGACAGTCTATGCGATGCCTTGAATCTTGAACCGGACAATACGAAAGTCATTAGCAACCTTGGCTACCTGAGTCTCAAACGGGGTGACAAGGAAGAAGCACGAAAATATTTTATGACTGTACTGGAAATTGACCCAAAAGACAAGATAGCAATTCAGCAGTTGAAAAATCTTGAACAGGAGCTTTAAGCAACTTGCTTACAGCACTACAGATAGGACTGAAACACTTTTATTGCAGAGCCGTCCGCGGTCTGGACAATGTCACCTTTAGAAATGCCGACCCGCTCAAACCACCCTTGCGGAACCTCAAGGGCATAACGCACGGAGCGGCTACTCGTAATGTTGCTCAGACTGAATGGAGTCATGTCAAAAATATCAACGATAGCCCCCTCACTGTCAATGTAGGCAATTGACAGGGGATGTGGCGTATTTTTCATCCAAAAGTTCAACACTTCGTCTTTTGCAAAAACAAACAGCATGCCCGTTCCGTCCGGAATTTTTTTGCGATCCATGTATCCATGCTGGCGTTCGGGATTCTTTGCTGCAATTTCAGCTTTTACAGGAATACGTTCTCCTCCAGCCGTACAAATTTCCAAGTCCCTGACGGGCATTTCTATTTTCTTTCCAGAACCAAAACATGATGCAGAAAACAGCGAAACAAAGACAAAGAGACAAAATGGAATGTATTTTTTTACGACAACCATATATTACAGACCTTCAAGGAACTGTTCGCGAGATTTTTCTTTTGCGGTTTTATCAACGAAAGACGCGTTCTGTATTTTTTCCATCACGGCGCGATCTGTATATTTTATGGACAACGGTCGCTCCAAATCTACAATAACAGTATCACTCACCCATTCCGACTTGTCAGGATTAAGGGAAGTTGGAGTACCGTACTTTTCGCACAGCTGGCTGAATACAGAATAATGATCCAGCTTTTCCTGATTCATGTTTATGGTCATGATGTACAGCTTGTCTTCATAAAACTGAAACCAGCACCTGTCAAGATACGAATAGGGAGCATAGCGAGAAGAATCCGTTTCAATCAGAGTTCTGTTTTCTCCTGCCATGAGGGAAACATCTTTGTCGCCCCTGTAGCCAAACTGGGAATCTTTTGCAAGCATTTCCTTTACGTCATCAACAGACATGCCGAGCTTTACATTGCCAAAACTATCAGGAACAGGTTGAGCCTGCGTTTCCTTGCCGTTTGCAGGATTGCGAGAGGGCTTTTTTATGACAACAGAGACAGAACCAATGTCAGAGGATACTGTTCCTGTAACGGCATCGTCTGTTTCAGAAACATCAGCAGAAACGAAATTCTGAGAATTATCTGCCTGTGCATACACTGAATTGCATACAGAAAAACATGAGAATGCTAAGACTGAAAACAATAAAAAAACGCTTTTATTCATATACTTATGACTGTGACTTCAAGCGACGGTTTTGCTGATTTCGATAAAAAGCAGCCTGCTTTATCAGTTCATCAACATCAGGAATGTTAATCTTTCCATTCTTAACCTTAACGTTCTGATCTGAATACAGCTGATTCAGTGCCATGTTTTGGTTCTGCGATGGAATGCCGCTCATGTTAACAATATCCTGTGGAGTAAAGTCCGTCTGATACGGAACTCCCTTTCCCCCTGGAACTTTCATGATTTCAATCTGAAGGGCAAGCATGTCAACCATGCGCTCCCTTTGATCGGTAAGAAGTCCATTTACAAGCTGACGATACATTGACCACACACGTTCAGCAAGCATCTGCGTAAGACGTGCAATAAAACTCGGCTGAGAAGTTACCATCTGCTCAAAGTTCGATGCATTGACAACCAACACTTTTGTATCTTCATGAGTAACGGCACTTGCAGAACGAGGCTTGTTGTCCAACAGAGCCATTTCACCAAACATGTCGCCTTTTCTCAGTAATGCATACGTTACCTCATCATCTTCGATAACTCTAGTAATGCGTACAGAACCATCCTGAATGATATACATGTCAGAACCAGCCTGTCCTTCAGCAAAAATCATGTTCTCCTTTGGATACTGACGGATATTCTCAGGTGGAGGTTCAAGATACTTTACGGGAGTCTTTTTGCGTAAAGATGCAAAACGACGCTTTGCAACTTCTGCATTCGGTCCTGTAGGTGCAGTCTTCAAATACTGATAGTATCCATATTCTGCAACGGCATCAAACCCCTTATCTTCATAAAACTGAGCAATATTGAACAATTCTTCTGCAGAATTTGAAGCAGAAACCTTTTTTACGGTCATTTTTGCACGAATATCATTCATAAAACGCATTTCACGTGCAAAATAGCGAATAATTTTTAGAGCAATCGGTGTATTGTGGACAATAAGCTCTGGATACTGGTCGCGACGGACAACTATAGCAGTAACATCCGTAGAAGCAATTACAGTTTCAGTGTGACTATGACCTGACATACAAGGAATAACACCAAGAAAGTCTCCTGGACCAAGCATCTTAAAAGAACTGCCCGGTATCGGTGTTTCGTGGTAGCAACTGACCTTTCCAGTCTGTATGATAAAAAACCTGTCATTAGAAGGCGTATCTTCAACAAAAATATAAGAATTCGCCTTAAAACTTACAAAAGACAACTGTAACATCTATATAGCACTCCATTGATATAATCGGCACAAAACCTACATACCATTAAATGAAAATAATTTCAGGCTCCAATACAAAACCCGTCATATTCCTAACCCTCTCTCTCGCAACATCGACCAGCTTTCCAACATCAGAAGCAGTCGCCGTACCAGTGTTTATAATAAAGTTCCCGTGCCAAGGAGTTATCTGCGCTCCGCCAACGGAAAAACCTTTCAATCCTGCTTCGTCTACCAACATTCCGCTCGGTTTTCCAAATGCACGATTGTTCTTGAAAACACTGCCAGCACTTGGAGCCTTGAAATGCCCTTTAACAATCCTATCGTGAACATACGCATCGTTTTTGGCAAAAATCACGTCAGAAACGTCCTTTCCCTCAACAGCAATGCAGTAAAAATCGACTCCAACAATAAGTATATTTTTAGCCACAAAAGGAGAACATTTATAACTCCAGTCAACTCTATTATTATGATATATTTCTTGAAATTCCGCAACTTTTATATCAGTATTTGCGACAATTTTATCAAAATTAAGAAAAGTAACAGAGGCAATGACATCGCTGGCTTCTTTTTCATAACAACGGGCATTCATATAGGCAGCACCTCCTGCCGTTCCAGGCAAGCCTGCAAAGCAAGACAGTCCCCACAAGCCGTGGGAAGCACAAAAGGCGACAATATCATTCATTAGAGCACCAGCGCCGCATGAAACCCGCACAAGCGTTCCTGATTTCCACGGAGCACCATCAAGGCCGACTTTCTTCTGTTCCGAGCAAAACGAAATTGCATTCATCCTTTCTGTTGACAGGACAATGCCATCATCAGAAACAACAACATTGCTTCCTCCTCCCAAAACAACAAGCCTGACTGCATTTTTCTTGCACTCTTGCACGACAATGGCGGCAGAAACAGCATCATGGGGAACAATATATGCACTAGCCTTTCCTCCAACCTTCATAGTCGTATGCTCATTCATAGGAACATCATAGCTCACCTCCCCACTAAAATACGGGGAGTCCTTGATATTTTCGCCTATTTCTCGTATGCTATTCATAATTTTATTATATAGAAAGAACAAGGCTACCGCAATAATGCTTGGATTGCCAAGCAAAGAATTGCAGCCGGAGGTTTTATGGGATTACGGTTATTCAACACAATGGGTCGCACAATGCAGGATTTTACACCAATAACACCGGGATACGTTGGTTTTTATGGATGCGGACCAACGGTGTACAATTATGCTCACATTGGAAACCTCAGGGCATACGTATTCCTTGACATCCTCGACAGGACCCTCACTTTTTTGGGATATGACAAGAAACACGTCATGAACATCACTGACATTGGACATCTGACTGGAGATGCAGATGCCGGTGAAGACAAAATGCTCAAGACGGCAAAGGAACGCCATGAATCGGTACTGGAAGTAGCAAAATTCTATACGGATGCCTTTTTTACTGACATTGACAGGCTGAACATCATACGTCCTGACGTTGTATGCAAAGCTACAGAGCATGTTCAAGACATGATAGAACTCATAAAAAGGATCGAGGCAAACGGACATACATACATGGCAGGCGGAAACCTGTATTTCGATGTAAGCACATACAAAGACTACGGAAAACTGGCAAACCTCAACCTAGACGAGCTGAAAGCTGGAGCAGGAAAAAGAGACGTTGTCGTTATTGATGAAAACAAACGGAATCCCTACGATTTTGTTTTATGGTTCACAAAAAGCAAATTTGAAGATCAGGCCTTGACATGGGACAGCCCTTGGGGACGAGGCTATCCGGGATGGCATATTGAATGTTCTGCAATGAGCATGAAATATTTGGGAGAACACATCGACATCCACACGGGTGGCATTGACCACATTCCCATTCACCATACAAACGAGATTGCCCAAAGCGAAGGTGCAACGGGAACAAAATGGGTCAATTACTGGCTGCACAACGAATTCCTTGTCATCGCAAAGGATAAGAACGCTGCAGATTCTGGAGAAGGCGCAAAAATGTCAAAATCTTCTGGTAACTTTTTGCGGCTTCAGTCATTAATAGATAAAGGATACGATCCTTTGGACTACAGGTTTTTCCTGCTGGGCGCCCATTATCGAAAGCAAATATATTTCAGCTGGGATGCCATGGACGGTGCAAAAAATGCACGACAAGCCTTAGTGCAGAGAGTTGCAAAACTTGCACAAACTGCAGGAGGGGAAAAAGCCCTTTTGGCAGGCAAAACGTACAAAAAAGGAGAAGCTTCTTCCGTTGCAGGGTTGTCAGAAAAAGCCCGCGCACTGCTAGAAGATTTCCAGAAAGCACTTGAGAACGACCTTTCTACACCTGTTGCAGTAAGTCTCATCCAGAAAGCTGTAAAAGATGCAGGACTTTCCGCAGACGAAGCACTTGAACTGGTTAGAAGAATGGACAGCGTTACAGGACTAAAACTGATTGACTGTGCTGAAAAACAACTTTCAGTTCCAGTTGAAACAGCTTCCGTACAGGATTCCGAAGCAGAAGAAATAAATGCAC